>JBLMVT010000264.1:0-2865 GCA_050256835.1 Betaproteobacteria bacterium
CGAGCGCGAGCAGCCAGGCGGCGACCAGCGCGAACGCGCCGAGCGGGCTCGGCGTCAGGGCGAACGCGACGCTGCCCAGGCCGACCCAACCGGTCAGCAGCAGCGCCCAGGCCGACGCGCGCGCGACGGCCAGGCGCAGCACGGGCAGGGTGGCGCTCGCGGTCATGCCGTCTGCGCCTCGTAGGCGCGCGGCCAGGCGAGCGCATGCCCGGTGCTGGCGGTGAAGCGCTGCAGGTCCTCGGGAGTGTCGATGTCGAAGCCGAAGCGCCGGCTGTCGGTGTCGAGCCAGCAAACGCGCTCGGGATGGGCCTGCCACCACGGCCGCGCGTCCGCCGCGTCGGCATGCGCGGCCCAAGCGTCGCGCAGGGCGGCGTCAAAGATCACCGGCTCGCCCGGGGCGCCGGATCCGTCGCCGACGCGCACCCGCGGCACCACCACCGACGCGTCGCCGCGCCTCTTGAACGCGCCGATCAGCGCCGCGATGTCCTGCGCGTCGACCAGTGGCTGGTCGGCCGGCGCGACGATCAGCGCATCGAGCCGCGGCGACAGCGCCGCCAGCCCGATGCGCAGCGACGAGCGCGCGCCCTCGTCGGGCGCGGGGTTGCGCGCCAGCGTGATCGGGAACGGCCGCACGGCTGCCTCGATCGCCTCGGCGTGGTGGCCGAGCACGACCACGACCTCGTCGACGCCGGCCCCGGACAGCGCGATCAGCTGGCGCACGATCAGCGGCACGCCGCCCAGCTCGAGCAGCGGCTTCGGCCGGCCGCCCAGGCGCGCGCCGGCCCCGGCTGCCAGCAGCACCGCGCCCACCGTCATGCGGCTATAGAGGCCGCTGTTCTTCAGGATGCAGCCCATCGGTGACTCCTTCAGTGCAGCGCCTCGACCAGCGCGGGCAGCACCGAGCGCAGGCTCGCCAGGTCGGCGGCCGGCGCCAGCAGGTCGAGGTGTGGCAGCGCTGCCTGCATGCCCTGGCAGATCGGCGCGTAGCCCGGACGGCTGGCCAGCGGATTGAGCCAGACGACGCGCCGCGCGCGGCGCCGCAGCCGGGCCAGTTCGTCGGACAGCCGCGCCGGGTCGCCCGTGTCGTAGCCGTCGCTGAACACCAGCACGGCGGTGCGCGAATGCACCAGCCGGGTCGCGTGCTCGCGGTTGAACTGCGCCAGGCTCTCGCCGATGCGCGTGCCGCCGGCCCAGCCCTGTGCAATCAGGTGCAGCCGCTCCTGCGCGCGCCACGGGTCGCGGTCGTGCAGCGCCTGCGACACGGCGGTGGCGCGGGTGTGGAAGATGAAGGTGTGCAGGTCGGGCCATTCGGCGCCGAGCGCGCGCGCGAGCCGCAGGTAGAAGAAGGCATACGGCGCCATCGAGCGGCTCACGTCGATCAGCAGCACCAGCCGCGGCCGCACGCGCCGGCGGTCCTTCCAGGCCAGGCGGAACGGCGTGCCGCCGCTGGCCACGCTGCGCCGGATCGTCGTCGCCAGGTCGAGGCGACGGCCGCGGCGCGCGAGCGCCTCGCGGCGCAGCCGCAGCTGCTTCAGGCGGCGCGCGAAGCGGCGCATCAGCGCCTCGATGTCGAGCAGGTGCTCGCGCTCCATCAGCCGGGCGAAGTCGGTCGACGCCAGCACCTCGTGGCGGCTCGCCGCACGCCGTGGGGTGGTGCGCTCGTCGTCGTCGTCGTCGGGCGCTGCGTCGTCGCCAGATGCTCCCGGCACGGCCTCGCCGGACGACGCGGCGGCGTCGCGGCGCTCGGGACGCTGCCAGCGGTTGGCGGGCAGGAACCAGGCGTCGAACAGCTCGTCGAAGCGCCCCCATTCGTCGGCGCGGCCGCACAGCAGCGCCTGCAGGCTCCAGCGCAGCACGCTCGCGTCGAGCACGCCGACGCGCCGCGCCGTCTGCAGCGCCTGCACCGCGTCGCCGCCGCCGACGGCAAAGCCGTTGGCGCGCAGGAAGCCGGGGAAGCCGGCCAGCCGCGTGACGGCACGCGCCTCGAGCGCCGCGGGGTCGAGGCCCGTCGTCAGCATGCGGCGGCCAGCCGGGCGACGGCCTCGCGCGGCAGCGCCGCGCGGTCGTCGCGGGTCTTGATGAGCGCGCCGAGCGTCTCGAGGATGCGCTCGGCGCCGTTCGCGTCGATCACGACGATGCCCAGCCGCAGCAGCGCGGCGGCCCAGTCGAGCGTCTCGGCGATGCCGGGCTTCTTCTGCAGCTCCATGCGCCGCACCCCCTGCACGAAGGCGACGATCTGCTGCGCCAGCTCGGCGCCGACCGCGGGCGCCTTGGTGCGCACGATGGCGAGTTCCTTGGCGTGGTCCGGGTAGTCGATGTACTGGTACAGGCAGCGCCGGCGCAGCGCGTCGGACAGCTCGCGCGTGCCGTTCGAGGTGATCACCACCAGCGGCCGGCTGGTCGCCTGCACCGTGCCCAGCTCGGGGATCGAGAGCTGGAAGTCCGACAGCAGCTCGAGCAGGTAGGCCTCGAAGGCCTCGTCGGCGCGGTCGATCTCGTCGATCAGCAGCACCGGCGGCTCGTCGCAGGTGATGGCTTCCAGCAGCGGGCGCTTGAGCAGGTAGCGCTCGGAGAACACGTCCTCTTCCTTCTGCGCCAGGCTGCGATCGTCGTGCTCGAGCAGCTTGATGGCGAGCAGCTGGCGCTGGTAGTTCCACTCGTACATCGCCGAGTGCGCGTCGAGCCCTTCGTAGCACTGCAGCCGGATCAGCCGCGTGGCGCGCACCTGGGACAGCACCTTGGCAACCTCGGTCTTGCCGACGCCGGCGTCGCCCTCGAGCAGCAGCGGCCGGCCGAGGTCCTGCATCAGCAGCAGCGCGGCCGCCAGCGGCGCCTCGGCGATGTAGCCGGCGCGCGCCAGCTCGA
>JBLMVT010000265.1:0-4291 GCA_050256835.1 Betaproteobacteria bacterium
CGCTGGTCGAGAGCGCCGACAAGGGCAACCCAATCGCCATCTCGTACCCGTCCGACGGTTCGCTGCTGGTGCAGACTCCCTCGGCGGTGATGAAGAACGCGCCGCATCCCGACGCCGCGCGGCTGTTCATGGAGTTCCTGCTCAGCGCCGACTTCAGCCAGCTGCTGGTCAAGGCGCGCTACGAAACGATGCGCCCCGACGTCAGGCCGCTCCCGGGGGTCAAGCCGGTCAGCGAGATCAAGACGATCCAGCCGACGCTCGAGGACCAGACCAAGGGGATCCCGGCGGTCGCCGAACTGTGGCGCGACGTCTTCGGACAGTAACGGCCCGCGGCGAGCGCTGGGCGGAGCGGCTGCGCGGCGTCGAACCCAGCGCGCTGCTGTGGCTGCTGCTGGCGGCCGTGCTGGTGCTGCTCGTCGTCCATCCGCTGGCGCGTCTGCTGCTCGGCAGCCTGCGCGATGCGCACAGCGGCGGCCTGACGCTGGCCAACTTCGCGGCGGCGTACGGGCGCGAGCGCTACCTCGTCGCGTTCGGCAACTCGGTGCTGATGGCGGTCGCAGTCACCGCGCTGTGCACGGTCGTCGCGGTGCCCATGGCCTGGTCGGTGTCCCGCACCGACATGCCGGGCAGGCCGCTGGTGCGCCTGCTGACGCTCGGCGCCTTCATCATGCCGCCGTACCTCGGCGCGCTAGCCTGGATCCTGCTGGCCGGGCCCAATGCGGGCTGGTTGAACGCCGCCTATCGTGCGATCACCGGGGCCGAGAACGGCATCTTCAACATCTACTCTTTCCCGGGCCTCGTCTTCGTCATCGCGATCTACAGCTATCCATTCCTCTTCGTCTTCGTCTCGGCTGCGCTCGACACGGTGTCCTCCGAGATGGAGGACGCGGCCAGCATCCACGGCGCGGGCAGGTGGCGCACCACCTGGCGCATCACGCTGCCCCTGGTGCTTCCGGCGATCCTCGGCGGGGCGATCATCACGTTCCTCGAGGCGATCGCCCTGTTCGGCTCGCCGGCGATGATCGCGATCCCGGCCCGCTACAACGTCGTCACGACGCAGCTGCTCGAGTTCTTCAGCTATCCGGTGCGGGTCGAGGTCGCGGAGGCCTATGCGCTGCCGCTGCTCGCGATCACGGTGCTGCTCTACCTGTTCCAGCAACGCATCATTGGGCGGCGCGGCCACGTCACGATGACTGGCAAGGGCGGAGAGCGTCGCGTGATCGAGCTCGGCCGCTGGCGATGGGTCGCGTTCGCCGGCTGCATGGCCGTCTGCACGCTGGCCGTGCTGCTGCCGCTCGCGATGGTGGTTCAGGCGGCATTCGCGAAGACCTGGAGCCGCGGTCTGCACGCGGCCAACCTGACGTGGGCGAATCTGCACTTCGTGCTGCTCGAACAGCAGGACAGCGTTCAGTCGGTGTTCAACACCTTCTTCTACGCCACCGCGGCTGCCTCCTGCGCACTGGCGCTCGCGCTGGGGATTGCCTACATAGTGCAGCGTCGCCTGCTGCCGTGGGGCGGGGTGCTCAGCTTCCTGTGCCTGGCGCCGTTCGTCGTTCCCGGCATCGTGCTGGCGATCGGCTTCTATGCGGCCTATGCGTCGCCGCCGTTTGCCCTCTACGGCACGGCGGCGATCATGATCCTCGCGTTCACGACGCGATTCCTGCCGATCGCCTATGCCAACACGTCGGCCGCGATCCGCGGCATCAACCCAGAGATGGAGGAGGCGGTGCGCATCCTGGGCGGTGGCCGGCTGCTGGCGATTCGCCGCGTCGTTGCGCCGCTGCTCAAGACGAGCCTGTTCGGCGCATGGCTGCTGGTCTTCATTCCGGCAACCCGCGAACTCAGCACAGCGGTCTTTCTCTACGGTCCGAAGACGCGGGTGATGTCGGTCGCCATGCTCAACCTTGCCGAAGAGGGGTCGCTTGAAGCCGCTGCGGCGCTCGGACTGGTGCTGCTGGCGCTGATCGGCGCGATGGTCGCTCTGGGCTACGCGCTACTCGGGCGCGACTTCATGCTGCGAAGCAGTCAGTAGGCGCCCGATGATCGATATCGGATCAGCGCCTCCTCGCCTCGCGCTGCGCGGCGTCGGCTGTCACTTTGGTACGGTCGCCGCGGTGCACGGCATCGACTTCGAACTGCGCGCCGGCGAGTTCGTGTCGCTGCTCGGGCCCTCGGGCTGCGGCAAGACGACGACGCTGCGAATGATCGCGGGCTTCGTAAAGCCGAGCGCCGGAACCATCGAGATGGACGGCACCGTAGTCTCGTCACCCGGCGCCTGCGTGCCGCCGGAGCGGCGCGGCATGTCGATGATCTTTCAAAGCTACGCGGTATGGCCGCACATGACGGTGGCGGAGAACGTGGCGTTCGGACTGACCCTGCGGTCGCTGCCGGCCTCGGTCGTGCGCGAGAAGGTGGGTCGCATCCTCGACGTCGTCAAGCTGGGTGCGCTCGCCGACCGCTACCCGGCGGCACTGAGCGGCGGCCAGCAGCAGAGAGTCGCGCTGGCGCGTGCGATGGTCGTCGAGCCGAAGGTGCTACTCCTCGACGAGCCGCTGTCGAATCTCGACGCGGCACTGCGCGAGGAAATGCGATTCGAGATCCGGCGCCTGCACGACGCGTTCGGGATCACCACGGTCTATGTCACGCACGACCAAGCCGAGGCGATGGTCGCTTCGGACCGCATTGCCGTGATGAATCAGGGTCGGGTCGAACAGATCGATGCGCCGTACGAACTCTACAACCGACCGCGCACCCGCTTCGTCGCCGGCTTCATCGGCAGGACGAACCTGCTCGAGGCTACTGTCGAAGGCGATGCCGTGCGCTTCGACGGCTTTGGCATTCCGGCCCGCCTGTTCAGCCGGCAGCTGCCGCAGGGGGTCGTCACGTTCTCGCTTCGGCCCCAAGGCATAGCGCTGCGCGCGCACGTGCCGGCCGCCGGGACGCCGGAGTGGCCGATCGAGGGCACGATCTCGCAGCGCGCCTACCTCGGCGAATCGTGGGACTATTTCGTCACGCCGGCCGGCAGCGAACTGCAACTGCGTGCGACCGCTGCGCCGAGCACACGGCTCGAGGTCGGCAGCCGTGCCTGGATCGGCATCGATCCGTCGCAACTGGTCCTGCTCGCCGAGTCGCGCTGACCCGGGCTACGCGACCGACGCTGCCGAAAGCTGCAGGTCGCGGCCGGCGAACAGCCGACCAAAGCCATCGGCCGACGGGTCGAGGCCGGCCACGCGCATGGCATCCCAGAAACCCGCCGGCGAACTGGCGGTGACCGGCATGCCCAGTTCGGCTTCGAGCGGCGCGAGCAGCCCGAAGGTCCGCAGACCTCCGCAGGAGATCAGCAGGCCGTCGGCATGCGGAGCGTCGGTCACGGTGGCGCGGGCGAGCCGTGTCAGTTCCTCGCCGCCGATCCTGCCCACGGCATCGACGCCCGCGACCGACAAGCCGCGCAGCGCGACGACTTCGAAGTCGCGACTCTCGAGGTAGCGGCGCAACGCCTGGTTCAGCGCGTCGATGTAGGAGGTCGCGACGGCGACCCGACGAACCCCGAGCGCCCGCAGCGCCGCGACGATCGCGTGGCTCATCGTGGTGCAAGGCAGCCCGGTTGCCTCGGCCATGCGCGCACGCAGATCTTCCGTGAACGCCGCGCCGCGGTAGAAGCTGAGCGACGTGCCCATCATCGATACCGCGACCGCTCCGGCGTCGCGCAGCTCGACGGCCCGCTCGACGATGTCCTCGACGATCTGGTCGAACCCGTCTGGCGAAATCTCGCCGAGACCGAGGCCCCGAGCGATGAAGCTTGCTCGTCCGGCGTACAACTCGCCGCCGTCGGGTGGCACTTGCCCGGATGCCGGTGGCACGATCAATCCGATCGTCGGCAGGTTCATGACATGCTCCTGGCTGCGATGCAGCCATTATCCCCATCGAGGCAAGCTGGCTGCGCAGGAGTGCTGATTGGGTGGAGAGGATGTCTATGAACGCCACCGGCTGCAGCATCCGGTCGTGCCGGCAGCGCAGTTGAGGCGATGGCGAGTGCTCCGACCCGTCAGGCCGGCAGCAGGCACAGCGCTTCGAGCTTGCGCAGCATCTGTGGCATCCGCCGGTCGGGCATTGCGGCGAGTTCGGCAAACGTCGCCCAGCGCGCGCCGTCGACCTCGTCCTCCTGTGGCGCAAGCGGACCAGCATTGCGGGCAATGGCCAGGTAGCGGAAGTCGTGGTGAAAGTGGGCGTCCTCGCCTTTCTTGGGGTTCGCCGGAATCGGGTGCGAGTCGATGTCCAGCGGCAGGCCGTA
>JBLMVT010000266.1:0-7108 GCA_050256835.1 Betaproteobacteria bacterium
CGAGGCCGCCGTCAAGCCAGTTCACGTTTTGCCCACATCGGCGACGCGGCGTCCCACAGCGTCGGTGCATCGACCGCACCGACGCGCACCAGCAGCAGCGCGCCGCGCGGCCCGCTCTCGAAGCGCCGCCGCACCGGGCGCGGATCGCACAGCCAGACGCTGGCACCGTAGCGTCCGTGCTCGTCGGCGCAGTCGCCTTCGATGACGAACAGCTCCTCGCCGGCGTGGCGCGACGCGACGGCCAGGCGAAGGCCCGGCGCGCAGCGCACCAGCGCGACGCTCGTGCCGCCGTGCTCGTGCAGCGGCAGCACGGAGAGGCCGGGCGCCCCGCCGGGCTGCCAGGCCGAACGCCAGGCGTCGACGACCACGGTCGCGGCGTCGCCGGGCGCGAACTGCCACAGCTTGACGAACAACGTGCAGCCGAGCGCGGAGCGCGGCGCATGGCTCGAACCCGGCGGGTTGCGCACGTAGTGTCCGGCGGGATAGTCGCCGTGCTCGTCGGAGAACACGCCGTCGAGCACCAGGAATTCCTCGCCGCCGCCGTGCACGTGCGCGGCGAAGGCGCTGCCCGGCGCGTAGCGCACGACGCTGGTGGCGCGCGCCACCTCCGCGCCGATGCGGTCGAGCGGCCGGCGCAGCACGCCAGGCTCGGGCGATGGCTGCCAGGGCAGGGCGGCGCTGTCGAGGACGACGCGCGCGGCGAAGTCGGCGTGCATGGCGCGCGATTGTGCGCGCTCAGTGCGGCTCGAAACCGCCTGCGAGCCTTGGCCCTTCAGCCCGGCGTGCCGCTGCCGAGAAGGCGGCGAGCAACCGAGCCGGCGGGCAGCTCCTCAGCGCGAGGCCGCCCGCGCCTGCTCGACCGGCCGCCGGAAGTGGTAGATCGTGTCGTTGAGGTGGCGCGCGACCTCGTTCACGTCGGTGTCGCTCCACTGCAGGCCGATCGCACCCTGCCAGCGCCGCACCTGCTCCTGCAGGCTCTTCCAGTCGGTGGCGTGGTGCTGCTCGCGCCAGTGCACCTCGGTCGTGTGGCACGACAGGCAGTGCGTCGAATAGAGCAGCCGGCCGCGCGTCGGCGCCGCCGCGTCCTGCGCGGCCGCTTGCAGCACGGGCACTGCGAGCAGAGCGCCGAGCAGCACGATGCGACGGACCGGTTCCCTCATTCCTGGCTCCTTCCCAACTGACACTCAGCGCGCAGCCAGCGACTGCACGTAGTCGGCGACGTTCGCAATATCGGCGCGATCGAGGCTGTGCGCGATCACCTTCATGACGGCGCCCTCGGGTCGCTCGTCGGTGCGCTGGAAGACGTTGAGCTGCTTGACGACGTAGTCGGCGTGCTGCCCGGCCAGACGCGGGAAGGCGCCGTTGCCCTGGGCCTCGCTGCCATGGCAGCTGGCGCAGGCCGGCACCTCCTTCGCCGACAGGCCGCCTTCGAAGATCGCCTTGCCCGATGCGATGCGCTCGGGGCGTCCCTCCATCGGCTGGCGCTTCAGCGGCTGTTCGGCGTAGTACCGGGCCAGCCCGTCGATCTGCTCGTCGGTCAGGCTGCGGCTGAGTCCCCACATGTACTCGAAGCCGGCCGGGTCGCGCCGGTCGTGGCTGCGAAAGACCTTGAGCTGCGCCGCGATGTACTCGGCTCGCTGGCCTGCGAGGTTGGGGAAGTTGGGCGACACCGCGCTGCCCCCGGCACCGTGGCAGTTGGCACAGACCTGCTGCGCCAGCGTCAACGCGGGGACGCTCGGGTCGGCGAGGTTGCGCGAGCGGCTCGGGTTGGCGCAGCCGGCGACGAGCGCGGCGCAGGCCAGTGCGGCGATGGTGATCGTGGCTCTCATGGCATCGGCCTCCGCTAGTACGCGCCCCAGGCGTAGAGGAACAGCGTGTTGTTGTCGCGGGCGTTGCGTCCGAGACCGTCGTAGTTCTGCGAGGCGCCGTTGAAGCGGGTGTAGGCGGTGTACTGGGCGCCCACCCGCAGGTACTGCAATGGTGTCCAGAACAGCTCGTAGGTCGTGCCGCGCGTTGCCGGGCTGCCGGTGAAGTTGCCGCTGACCCGTGTCGATGGCGCACCCGCCGTCGGATCGCTGGTGATGGTCAGCGTGCCGGGGTCGTAGCCCGAACTCAACAACGCCGTGTCGGTGCTGCCGCTGAGGTTGAAGTAGGCCAGGCTGCCGCCGTAATGCGCCTGGTAGACATAGCTCAGCTTGGCGCGGAAGACGCGCGTCGTGTCGGCGGCGTTCGTCGGCGCGAGCGCGTTGCCCGCCGCATCGACGAACGGCACCGCCTGGTTGGCGAGCGCGTTGGGGAAGGTCTCGTGCCGGTTGGCGTAGACGACCTGCGCGGTCAGCGCATGCGGGTCGAGCAGGTACTGGTACTGTGCGTCGACGCTCCAGTCGCGCACGTGGTGCAGCGAGGCGGGGTCGGAAGTGTCCAGCGGGTCGTCGTAGATCCGCGCCACCATCCCGGCGGTGCCGAGCATCAGGCTGTGTGCTCCCCATTCGTGATTCCAGGCCAGCCGCCAGTACGGATTGCTGCCCTGCAGCTTGGTGTTGTCGGCGTTGGCCACGCCCGCACTCATGAACGACAGCGCGCCGCGCGACGTCCGGTACAGGCCCAACTCGCCGTAGATCATGCGGTTCCAGAATGCATAGGCCGTGATGCCGGCGATGTTGCCGTCCGACGCGTAGCCCGGGAACGGTGCGTTGCCGTCGACGAACTGGTAGCTCGTCGGACTCGGCACCGGCACGTACTGCATCCATGCCGCGGCGGTATTCCAGGGATCGGACACCGACGGGTTGTTGTTGACGCTGACGCCCACGATCAGGTCGCGGTTGGCGTCGACGAAGCGGTCGGCGTAGCGCAGGTCGATGTTGTCGGCGTTGGTGTGGCCGTGGTAGCTGCCGTCGTCGCCCAGTACGTACGGGTCGTAGGTCACCTGCGCGAAGGCGCCGATGTTGTCGGTCACCTTGCCGCCGAGGAAGAGGCTGGCCGTGGCGAAGATCAGCGACTCGTTCTTCGAGAAGTCGGTCTTCGGGTCGTCGCTCTTCGACGTGTTCGCCACCTTGCTGTAGGTGGCGACCGCCATCGCCGAGACCGGCAGCGTGCGTTCACCGAGCGTGTAGCCGGTCATCTTGAAGAGGCGACCATACGGCGTCAGCTCGGGGAACTGGCCGCCGGCGTGGCAGGCGACGCAGTTCTGGCCGGTCTGCCGGTTGAACAGCGGGATCGCCGACGACGCCTGTGGCCAAAGCACCGCGGCGAGCACCGCGACCGAGGCCGCCCAAGCTGCCACCGTCCTGCCGACGGCCGATCCACCCGACGCAAACCTCATCGCCATCTCCTTGTATGGTTGGATCAGTCTGTGCCCGGGCCGCCGTGCAAGGGCTTGCGGGATATCAACATTAGAGGCGTTCGATTGCCTGCGCTACTCAGTGACGAATTTACGCAACACCGCGAACGCCGCCTCCGGCTCGTCGCGCCAGGCGCCGTGTCCGGAACCGCCGAACACCTCGAGCCGCGACCAGCGCGCCGGCAGCGCGGCGGCGATGTCCTCGGCGTCGGCGACCGGGCACACCGGGTCGTGCACCCCGGCCATCACGAGCACCGGGCAGCGTGCGCGCGCCAGGCCGGGCAGCAGGTTCATCGTCTTCTGCTCGCCGGCGACCCAGGCGAACAGGATCTCCTCGACGAAGACGATGCGCCGGCGCGCGTCGTCGCCGGACGGCGGCCGCGTGTTGTACAGCGGCAGGCACACGCGCTGGTACTCGGCCCAGCTCGCCGCGTCGGGCGCCGACCAGAAGCGCTCGGCGACGCCGCGTGCGGCCGCGCCGCCGAGCCGCTCGAACATCACCAGCCGGCGCGCCAGCGAGAAGCTCGCCGAGGTGCTCGACAGGATCACCTTGGCCGGGTGGTCGGGGTGGCGCGCCAGGTAGCGCTGGGCGACGAAGCCGCCGAACGACTGCCCCAGCACGATCGGCCTGGCGATGCCGAGCGCATCGCACAGCCGGACCACGTCGTCGGCGAACGTGTCGAGCGTCCATTCGTCGCGCGGCCGGCGGTCGCTGCGGCCATGGCCGCGGTGGTCGACGTAGACGACCTGCGCGACGTCGGTCAGGCGCGAGAACGCCGGCTTGAAGCCCGAATGGTCGTAGCCCGGGCCGCCGTGCAGCAGCAGCAGCGTCGGCTTGTCGCGCATCGCGGCGCCGTCGGGCACCAGACCGGCGCCCTCGACGTCGACGAACAGGCGCACGCCGGGATCGATCGTGATGCGCATGGGGCAGGTCGGGTTGCCGCGACGCGCGCATTGTGCCGCCGGGGCGCATGACACACTGGGCGCATGAAGAAGAACGTACCGACTGCGCTGCTCGCCGTGCTCGCGCTGTGGCCCGCCTTCGCGTCCGCGCAGGCCGGCGTGGCCGGCGAGCTGGCCGACGACAGCGGCGCCGACCTGCCGCGCTGGGAGGCCGGCTTCGCCGGCGGCGGCGGCCGCCTGCCCGACTATCCGGGCGCCGACCAGTCGCATTGGCGCGGCATCGTTGCTCCGGTGCTGTTCTATCGCGGCCCGATCCTCAACGTCGACCGCAGCGGCGTGCGCGGCCGCGTGTTCGACACTCCGAGGCTGCAATTCGAGCTGACCGCGACGGCCGCCTTCGACGCGCACAGCAACGAAGCGCGCGCCGGCATGCCCGACCTCGACTACCTGTTCGGCATCGGCCCGCAGCTCGTCGTCAAGGGCCTGCCCGGCGTGCCGGGTGCGCCGGCGCTGCACCTCAAGCTGCGCGCGATGTACTCGACCGACTTCCGCCGCATCGACGAGCACGGCGCCACCTTCATTCCGGAACTGCGCTGGCGCGCGCGCGCGCCGTGGCCAGCGCGCGCCACGCTCGCCCTGTCGCTCGAGCCGACCTGGTCGAGCCGCGGCTTCGCGCGCTACTTCTACGAGGTCACGCCGGCTCAGGCGACGCCGACGCGGCCGGCGTACCGCGCACGCGCCGGCTATCTCGGCACCGAGGTCGCGGCCAACCTGACGCGGCGCGAGAGCCGCACGCTGTCGTGGTTCGTCTCCGGCAGCGCGCTGTCGCTGCACGGCGCGGCCAACGAGTCCAGTCCGCTGCTGCGCTCGCGCGGCAACTTCACGATCGGCGCCGGCGTGATCTGGACGCCGTGGCAGAGCGCGGCGCGGGCGGGCGATTAGCCGGTGCTACCCTCGCACGCCTCGCCCGCAGCGGCGCCGACGAGGAAGGAGCGAACGATGACGAGGCACGACGACGACCTCGAATCCGCCGGAGCGGGCGCCCTGGCCGCGGCCGTGGCCACCGGCCGCGTGAGCGCGCTCGAGCTGTGCGACGCGGCGATCCGCCGTATCGAACGCCTCGACGGGGCGATCAATGCCGTGGTCGTACGCGACTTCGAGCGCGCCCGCGAGCAGGCGCGCGAGCGCGACGACCGCGTCGCCCGCGGCGAGCGCGCGCCGCTGCTCGGCGTGCCGATGACGGTCAAGGAGTCGTACGGTGTCGCCGGACTGCCGTCGACCTGGGGCTTCGCGCAGTTCGCCGACTTCCGCCCCCTCGAGGATGCGGTCCTGGTACAGCGGCTGAAGCACGCCGGCGCGGTGATCCTCGGCAAGACCAACGTGCCGCCCGGGCTGGCCGACTGGCAGAGCGCGAACCCGGTCTACGGGCGTACCGTCAACCCGCACGACGCGACGCGCTCTCCCGGCGGATCGTCGGGCGGCAGCGCGGCGGCGGTGGCCGCCGGCATGGTGCCCCTCGAGCTCGGCTCGGATATCGGCGGATCGATCCGCGTGCCGGCGCACTTCTGCGGCGTCTACGGTCACAAGCCGAGCTACGGACTGCTGCCGCTGCGCGGCCACAACTTCCCCGGCACCGACGGCGCGCCGGTCGACCTCGCCGTTGGCGGGCCGATCGCGCGCAGCGCCGACGACCTCGCGCTCGCGCTCGACGTGCTCGCCGGACCCGGCCTGCACGACGCGGTCGGCTGGCGGCTGGCACTGCCGGCGCCACGCCACGCTCGGCTGGCCGACTGGCGCGTGCTCCGGCTCGACGAACATCCGCTGGCTCGCGTCGACCGGGGAGTGAAGGCCGCGCTGGCCCGGCTGGTCGACACGCTGGCCGACGCCGGGGTGCGCCTCGAACGCACGACACCCCTGCTGCCTGACCTCGCTGCTGCGCACCGGTCCTACGTGGCGATGCTGATGACGGCCATCACGCGCGGCCAGCCGCCCGGACCGCAGCCGGTGATCAGTGCGCACGAATGGCTGGCCCTGCTCGACCAGCGCGAACGCGTGCGCCGCCAGTGGCGAGCGCTGTTCGAGGCCTTCGACGTCGTGCTCGCGCCGCCGTTCGGCACGCCGGCCTTCGAGCACATCGACGAGCCCGAGTGGCGCCGGCGCACGCTCGTCATCGACGGCGAGCCGACCGATTTCGGGGCCCAGCTCGCCTGGCCGGGCATGGCGACCTTCGCGGGCCTGCCGGCGACCGTCGCGCCGATCGCGACCGGCGACGACGGGCTGCCGATCGGCGTCCAGCTCATCGGTCCCTTCCTCGAGGACCGCAGCACGATCGCCTTCGCGCGCGAGATCGGCACGCTGATGCGCTGAATGCGCGCGCTGCAGATCTTCGCCGGCCCGGTCGCACGCGTGCGCCTGCGCGAGCGCGGCCTCGCGCCGGGCGACGTGCGCGTGATCCCGGCCGCGGCCGGCGGGCCGAAGGGCCTGGTGCGTAACGCGCTCGACCGCTGGCTGTTCGGCGACTGGCTGGCGGCCAGCGACCACGTCGTGCACCCGCTGGGCGCGTCGATCGGCGCCCGGTGCATGGCCTCGGCCTGCCTGATCGACCCCGCGGCAGCGCTGGCGCGGCTGGCCGACGACTACATCGGCCAGCGTTACGAGCACGCGCCGGGCAGGGCGCCGGCGCCCTCGCACGTCAGCGAAGTGTTTGCCGCCAAGCTGGCCGAGCGCTTCGCCGGCCGCGAGGCCGAGGAAGGCGAGCGGCTGGCCGGCGAATTCGCCGACGCCGTGCGGCGCGGGCCGATCGAGGCGCTGCCGCTGTGAAAGCGAGCGCGCCGCTGTTCGGCTCCGACCACGCCCCGCCGCCCG
>JBLMVT010000267.1:0-5736 GCA_050256835.1 Betaproteobacteria bacterium
GCGCCCGCGCGCGAGCGCGGGCTCGTGGTGGCTGCAGCCGTCGCGGTCGAGCAGTTCGTAGTCCACGCCGTGACGCTGCAGCACGGCGATGTCGGCGGCCGTGCCGTCGAGCTGCCGTTGCGTGCGAAACAGCTGCAGCGTGCCCTGTGCGCGGGCGTCGTAGTCGATGCCGGTGTCCGCGCGCAGCGCGCGCAGCGCGTCGCGGCTGTACTCCGCCAGCCGCACCATGCGCGCCTTGTTGCGCTCGTAGCGCGCCGCCGTGCAGTTGCGCAGCATCGCCAGGCACCAGCCGATCATGTGCGCGTCGATGCGCGGCCGGATCACCAGCGGCCGGTGCCGCATCAGCAGCCACTTGAGCGCCTTGACCGGCACGCCCGGGCCGGCCCAGGGCGCCGAATAGCCGGGCGAGACCTCGCCTGCGTTGGCAAAGCTGGTCTCCAGGCCGACGCCGTCCTGTCGCTCGACCACGACGACCTCGTGGCCGGCGCGCGCGAGCTCGTAGGCCGCGGAGACGCCGATCACGCCGGCGCCGAGCACGATCACCTTCATCGCTGTCCCCATCTTCTTCGTTGCGAGCCAGTGTAGGGAGCCGGCCGCCGCAGCTTTCGCGGTTCGATGCCGCGATCGCACCAGAATCCGCGGCGCGGGCCCCGCCGGCGCGGCCGCGCGCCGAATTCCGTGCGGCCGACGCACAATCGGTCGATGCACAGCCCGACGTACATCGCCCCGACGCGTCACGACGACCCCGATGCGGCGCTGGCCCAGGTGCGCACGATCTACGAGCAGGCCGTCGCCTTCCTGCGCGAGGCGCTGCAGCGCTTCATCGACGGCGAGCCGGTGACGCAGCACGTGCGCGCGTGCTATCCCTTCGTGCGCGTGCGCACGGAGACGGTGGCGCGCGCCGATTCGCGCCTGTCCTACGGCTTCGTCGCCGGCCCCGGCACCTACGAGACGACGCTGACCCGGCCCGACCTGTTCGGCACCTACTACCGCGAGCAGTTCCGTCTGCTGCTGCGCAACCACCACGTCGCGCTGGAGGTCGGTACCAGCACGCAGCCGATTCCGGTGCACTTCTCGTTCGCCGAGAACGACCACATCGAGGGCTCGATGAGCACCGAGCGGCGGCTGCTGATGCGCGACCTGTTCGACCTGCCCGACCTCAACGCGATGGACGACGGCATCCCCAACGGCACACACGAACCCCGGCCGGGCGAGGCCCATCCGCTGGCGCTGTTCACCGCGCCGCGCGTCGACTACTCGCTGCGCCGGCTGCGCCACTACACCGGCACCGACCCCGAGCACTTCCAGAACTTCGTGCTGTTCACGAACTACCAGTTCTACATCGACGAGTTCGTCGAGATCGGGCGCGGGCTGATGGAGCGTGCCGAGGGCGGCTACAGCGCCTTCGTCGAGCCCGGCAACGTGATCGCGCGCCCGGGCGACGCGGCCACCCCGCCGGAGCCGGTGCCGCGCCTGCCGCAGATGCCCGCCTACCACCTGATGCGCCCCGACGGCAGCGGCATCACGATGGTCAACATCGGCATCGGCCCGTCGAACGCCAAGACGATCACCGACCACGTGGCGGTGCTGCGCCCGCACGCCTGGATCATGCTGGGCCACTGCGCGGGGCTGCGCACCACGCAGCAGCTCGGCGATTACGTGCTCGCCCACGGCTACGTGCGCGAGGACCACGTGCTCGACGAGGAACTGCCGCTGTGGATCCCGATCCCGGCGCTGGCCGAGGTGCAGGTGGCGCTCGAGTCGGCGGTCGAGGACATCACGCGGCTCGAGGGCTACGAGCTCAAGCGCCTCATGCGCACCGGCACGGTGGCGTCGACCGACAACCGCAACTGGGAGCTGCTGCCGTCGCACGACGCGGCAAGCACGCCCGAGCGCCGCTTCAGCCAGAGCCGCGCCATCGCGCTCGACATGGAAAGCGCGACCATCGCCGCCAACGGCTTTCGCTTCCGTGTGCCGTACGGCACCCTGCTGTGCGTGAGCGACAAGCCGCTGCACGGCGAGATCAAGCTGCCCGGCATGGCCAACCAGTTCTACCGCGACCGCGTCGACCAGCACCTGCGCATCGGCATGCGCGCCGTCGACCTGCTGCGCGAAGGCGGCATCGACCGCCTCCACAGCCGCAAGCTGAGGAGCTTCGCCGAGGTCGCGTTCCAGTAGCGCCGGGCACTGTCGTCGTCGGCCTACAGCGTCGCGCGCCGCGCGCTGCCAGACAGCGCACCGCCGGTTTCGCATCATCGCTCGATGCCGCTGCCCAGCCGACCGACCGACGACGCACGGGTCGCCGAACCCGCCGCCGTGCGCCTGAGGGTCCTGACGCTCAACCTGCACAAGGGCTTCTCGGCGCTCAACCGGCGTTTCGTGCTGCACGAGATCCGCGCCGCGGTGCGGCTGGTCGGCGCCGACGTCGTGTTCCTTCAGGAGGTGCTCGGCGCGGCGCCGGCCGGCGGGCAGCGCGGCAACACGGTGAGTCTGCCGCAGTACGAATTCCTCGCCGACAGCATCTGGGCGCAACACGCCTACGGCCACAACGCGGTCTCGCCCGACGGCCACCACGGCAACGCGCTGCTGTCGAAATACCCGATCGAGCGCTGGCGCAACATCGACGTCTCGGTCAACGGTCGCGAGCGCCGCGGGCTGCTGCACTGCGTGCTCGCCGTGCCCGGGCTCGCGCTGCCGCTGCACGCCGTGTGCGTGCACCTCGGGCTCACCGAGGGCCAGCGCGAGAAGCAGATCGACCAGCTGTGCCGGCTGCTCGACACCGAGGTGCCGCCCGGCGCTCCGGTGCTGGTCGCCGGCGACTTCAACGACTGGCGGCTGCGCGGGCACCGCCGGCTGCGCCGCGGCTGCGCGCTGGTCGACGTGCACGCGCATTCGCGCGGCCGCCCGGCGCGCACCTTCCCGGCGCGCCACCCGCTGCTGCGACTCGACCGCATCTACGTGCGCGACGCGCGCCTGCACGACCCGATCGCCCTGCCGCGGCGCCCCTGGTCGCACCTGTCGGACCACACGCCGCTGGCCGCGGAGGTGGTGCTGTGAGCAAGGCGCCGCGATGAGACTCGACCTGCGTCCCGGCAACCACGTGCAGCTGCTCGAGAACGGCGAGCAGTTCTACCCCGCCGTGTTCGAGGCCATCGGCGCGGCGCGCGAGGAGGTGCTGATCGAGACCTTCATCCTGTTCGACGACGAGGTCGGACGCTCGCTCCAGCGCGTGCTGATCGAGACCGCCGGGCGCGGCGTGCGCATCGACCTCACCGTCGACGGCTACGGCTCGGCCGACCTGCCGCCCGAATTCATCGGCGCGCTCACTGCGGCCGGCGTGCGCTTCCACGTGTTCGACCCGATCCCCCGGCTGCCCTTCGGGCTGCGCACGAACCTGCTGCGCCGGCTGCACCGCAAGCTGGTCGCCATCGACGCACGCGTCGCCTTCGTCGGCGGCATCAACTACTCGGCCGACCACCTGCTGAGCTTCGGGCCGATGGCCAAGCAGGATTACGCGGTGCGCATCGAGGGACCGCTGGCCGTCGACATCCGCGCCTTCGCCAGCGAAGCGCTGGCGCCGACGCGGCGCCGGCACGGCTGGGGGCGCATCCGCCGCGGGCGGCCGGCGACGGACCCGGCGCTGCGCGTCGGCGACGCCGAAGCCGCCTTCGTGACGCGCGACAACCGCCGCCACCGCGACGACATCGAGCGTGTCTACCGCGCGGCGCTGCGCAGCGCCCGCGAGGAAATCGTGATCGCCAACGCCTATTTCTTCCCCGGCTGGCGGCTGCTGCGCGACATGGTGCGCGCGGCACGCCGCGGCGTGCGCGTGCGGCTGATCCTGCAGGGCGAGCCCGACATGGCCTGGGTGCGCGTCGCCGCGCGCATGCTTTACCGCTCGCTGATAAGGGACGGCGTGCAGATCTACGAATACTGCAAGCGGCCGCTGCACGGCAAGGTGGCGGTGTTCGACGGCCGCTGGTCGACCGTCGGCTCGAGCAACCTCGACCCGCTGAGCCTGTCGCTCAACCTCGAGGCCAACGTCGTCGTCGACCACGCCGGCTTCGCCGCCGAACTGGGCGAGCGGCTCGAGGAACTGCGCCGCGAACATTGCCGGCTGATCCGGCTCGAGCACCTGCCGCGGCGCACCTGGTGGCGTTACCTGCTGGGCGCGCTGACCTTCCACGTGGTGCGGCGCTTTCCGGCGTGGCTGCAGCGGCTGCCCGGCCGGGTTGCGCGCATCCGCTCCTTCGATCGGCAGCGCGGAGTCGAGACGGTGAGCGCCCACGAGCGCGCCGAGCCGGTCGGCGACGGCCGCCGATGACGCGCTCCGCGTCGCTGCGCGCCGCGGCGCCCACCCCCGCACTGCGCTGGTGGCGCTCGCCGCGCCTGCGCCGGCTGGTGCTGCCGCTGTTCGCGCTGGTCGTGCTGGCATTGCTTGCCTCGCACGCGCAAGAGGTCGACTGGGCCGGCGCGTGGCGCGCGCTGCGCGGCTACGACGCACCCACGCTGACGCTCGCCGCGCTGCTCGCGGCCGGCAGCCACGCGCTGTACGGCAGCTTCGACCTGCTCGGTCGCGGCTACACCCGCCACCGCCTGCCGGCCGGCACGGTGTGGGCGACGGCATTCGTCAGCTATGCCTTCAATCTCAACCTCGGCTCGCTCGTCGGCGGCTTCGGGCTGCGGCTGCGGCTGTACTCGCGGCTCGGGCTGCCGGTCGGGGTGATCGGCCGCGTGATCGGACTCAGCCTGGTGACGAACTGGCTCGGCCACGCGGCGGCCGGCGGTGCCGTGCTGCTCGCCGGGGCCATCCCGGTGCCCGAGGGCTGGCCGCTGCACGGCACGGCGCTGCGCCTGTTCGGCGCTGCGCTGCTCGCCGGCGTCGCCGGCTACCTCGCGCTGTGCGTGTTGTCGCCGCGCCGCTCCTGGACGCTGCGCGGCCACCGCATCGAGCTGCCGCCGGCGCGGATCGCGCTGATGCAGCTGGCGATCTCCACCCTCAACTGGTCGCTGATGGGTGCGACGATCTACGTGCTGCTCGGTGGCCAGGTCGCGTACCCGACCGTGCTCGGCGTGCTGCTGCTGGCCGGCATCGCCGGGGTGCTGACCCACATCCCGGCCGGGCTGGGCGTGCTCGAGGCGGTGTTCGTGACGCTGCTGACGGGGCGGCTGCCGCAGGCCACGGTGCTGGGCGCGATGCTGGCCTACCGCGCGATCTACTACCTGCTGCCGCTCGGCGTGGCGATCGCCGCCTACTTCGCGCTCGAGGGCACGGCACAGCGCCGGCGCGTTCAGAACTGACTGCGCAGGTACAGCGCGAGCCCGCCGTGGCGCAGCCGCAGCGACATGCGGTAGCCGGAATCGAGCCGAAGGCCGAAGGCGCCCTTGTCGAAGCCGAAGCGCGAGGGCGAGCGGCCGGCCCATTCGACCCCCAGCCGCGTCGCGTAGAGGTCGCCGCCGCGGTCGGCCGGCCGGGCGTCGGATGCGTCGGCGTACAGCATCGAGCGGGTGCCGAGCCGCCAGCGCAGGCCGAGCGTCAGCGTCGAGGCCGACCAGGCGATCGACGGCGCAGCCTCTCCGGGCAGACCGGCCGGGCGGCCGACGGCGCCGACGCCGAAGCCGAACTGCGCCGGCCCGCGGCGCAGCCACCAGCGCCATGCGAGGTCGGTGGCGTCGATGCGCGGCCGGCCGTCGAGGGCGGTGCGCTCCGCTGGCCAGGCGGTCCGCTCGAGCGTC
>JBLMVT010000268.1:0-3887 GCA_050256835.1 Betaproteobacteria bacterium
GGCCGGACCGCCTGCCCGGCCGTGTGCTCGGTCGCTCGAACTCCCCGAGGCGGGCGGTCGCTCAGGACTTGGCGCGCAGCGGGCGAGCGCGCACCGCACGCTTGCCCTCCCTGACGGGCACAGGCGGCGCCGGCAGCGTCGCCGTCCCGGCGCCTTCCATCGACTTCTTGAACCGGATCCGCCGCGAGTCGGCGATCGCCCGCGGGTCGAATTCCGGGTCGAGCATGACACCCCAGATCTTGCGCATCTGCATGCCGATGTTGCCGGCATCGTAGAGAGGGAACACCGCCGCCTCGCGCAGGAACTTCTCGACCGGGTGCTGCCGGTCGAGCGAGTTGACCCCCATGGCCTGCATGGCACGGAAGACCGCGTTGAACAGCGTCTCGCCGCAGAACACCTTCGCCATCGCACCGACCGCATGCCCCTCGGCGTCGTGCTGGTCGAGGTAGTGCGCCGCCTTCCAGGAGAAGGCACGGCAGGCCTCGATCTTCATCGCCACCTCGGCGAGCAGATAGCCGACGGCCTGGTGATGCAGGATCGGCAGGTCACCGCCCGCGGTATACGTCTTGGCCCAGGCAAGGACGTACTCGTAGGCGGAGCGCGCCACCCCCACCGCGGCGATCGCCGCCACCGGGCCCGACCAAGTGAAGGCCTTGCTGATCGCCAGGTCGCCGTCGCCGATCGCGAAGGCGTTCTCCTGCGGGACGCGGCAGTTCTCGAACACGATCGAGTTGTTCTGGCACAGGCGGTGCGCGATCTTGGAGATCGGCTGCTCGTAACGCACGCCGGACGCGCCCCGCGGCACGATGATCGCGCTCAGCCCGGAAGTGCCCCCCTTGCGGGGATCCGTGCGCACGACGCACACGTTCACGTTGGCACCTTCCAGGTCCCATCCGCCGGAATTGCACGGCCAGTACTTGGTGCCGTTGAGAACGTATTCACCGCGTCCCTTGTCGAGCCGGGCGGTCAGTCCAATCCCCGTCGGGAACGCGCCGGGATGGTCGAAGTTGGCCGTCCCGCCGGGCGAGCCAGCGCCCTCGCTGACCGTCCATGCGGCGAGGTACTCGCCGCGCGGATCGCTCGTCGCCTCGCCCAGCCACTTCTGCTTCTGCTCGGCCGAACCGAACCAGACCAGCGGCATCAAGGCGAGCCCATTGACCAGCAGCACCGTGGCGAATCCGGGGTCGACGGCGCTGATCTCCTCCGCCACGATCTGCAGGTCCACGTTGCTGATGCCACCGCCGCCGTACTGCCGGGGCAGGAAGCCGGTCGCGAAGCCGAGCTTGTAGGACTCGATGTAGGCGCCCTTGAGCATCTGGAACGCCCGCTGGGTGTCCGGCTCCTCGTCGGCCGCCTTGACGACCGGGTGCAGGATCTCGACGGCGAACTCGCGCGCGATGCGTTGCAGCCTCTGCTGCGCGCTGGTGAGCGTGAAGTCGATGGCCATCGTCGCGCGGGCGCAGCCTCACCTGCCCGTCACGAAAGCGGCTTGAAGCGAAAGCGGCACGCCGTGCCGCCGCGCTGCATGCACGCCTGATGCTCGACTTCGGCGCCCATCAGGCCCGAGAGGAATCCGATGTCGAAGCGGCAGACCTCGGGGTAGTCCTTGGAAAGGTCGTGGTACACGCAGTTGGTGCATTGGACGCGCGGGATCTTGTCGCCCTTCTCCGACGCGATCGTGACCGCGCGAAAGCCGGTCTCGTTCATGACCCTGACGATCTCGTCGACGCGCTCGACGCGGTTCTTGCCGACCAGCCGCGGGATGAGATCGGCCGACATCTTCACGCCCAGGTCGTACATGTAGCGCGAGAGCTGCTCCTCGCCCATCTGCTCGCGCAGCGTCTGGATGAGCAGCCTCGAGAACCATGCGTACTTCTTCGGGAAGAGGTTGGTGCCTTCCTCGGTCAGCACGTACAGGCGACCCGGACGCCCGCCGGTCTTGCGCGATTCGCCCTTGCGGACGAAGCCCTCGCGCTCGAGCACCATCAGGTGCTGGTTGACCGCCGTCCGGCTGAGCCCGACCGAAGCGATCATGTCGTCGACGGTGGACCCCGACTTGCGTTCGAGCAGATGCGCCAGCACCTGTTTGCGACTGTCCCCGCCGAGAACCATCTTCATCTTCTTGCACCGTTCGAGTGGGAGGAAACGGCCGGCGCAGGCGCCCGACACGCCGCGAGTGTAGCAATATGCAGCTTGTGACTATTCAAGGTGGCAAAAGACGCCGCCCGGCGGGGGCCGGACGAGCCGAGGGTCCGGCAAAGGTGCCGCGGCGTCAGAACTGATGTCCGAGGCGTGACGCCTTGGTTTCGAGATAGCGGGCGTTGTGCTCGTTCCATCCCGCCCGCAGCGGGATCCGCTCCACCACCGGCACGCCCAGGCCCTCGAGTGCCCTGACCTTGCCCGGGTTGTTGGTCATGAGGCGCACCGACCGCACCCCCAGCCGCTCCAGCAGCGCGGCGCCCACGGCGTAGTCGCGCAGGTCGGCCGCGAATCCAAGCCGGCGGTTCGCATCCACCGTGTCGGCACCGCCGTCCTGCAGGCGATAGGCGCGGATCTTGTTGAGCAGCCCGATGCCGCGACCCTCCTGCCGCAGGTACAGCAGCGCACCACGCCCGTGCTCGCCGATGTGGCGCAACGCGGCATGCAGTTGCGCCCCGCAGTCGCAGCGCTGGCTGAAGAGCGCGTCACCGGTCAGGCACTCGGAATGCATGCGCAGCAGGACGGGCGCACCGTCACCGACCGCACCGAGCGTGAGCGCGACGTGCTCGCGCGCGGAGCCGATCTCCTCGAAGCCGTGCAGGTCGAACTCGGCCCAGGGCGTGTGCATCTTGCAGGCAGCGACGAGCCGCACCGGCGGCAGCCGCGTCGCAAGGTCGACCGGGTCGGCGTCGTGTCCGGCAGGTTGCATCATCGATCGGCGACTTCGGCGGCGCGCTCGACACCCAGGTAACGACCGTCGTAGCGCAGCAGCGGGAGCCCGGGATTCATGCTCGTCGCGCACACCTCGCCGACGATGAGGCGGTGATCGCCGCCCGCATACGCATGCACGAGGCGGCATTCCAGCATCGCCAGCGCACCGCACAGCAGCGGCAGCCGCGTGTCGGCGCTGAGGTCGTAGGCAACGCGCCGGAACTTGTCGGGCCCGGCCTTCGAGGCGAAGACGTCCGCGACCGCTTCCTGTCCCATCGCCAGGATGTTGATCACGAAGGCGCCGCGGCGCAGCAGCGGCGCCAGCGTCGTCGACGTCTCCGCGATGCTGACGAGGAACAGGGAAGGTTCGAGCGAGACACAGAGCACCGCACTGACGGTCAGGCCATGCGGTTGCGAATCGAGATCGCGGGTGGTGACGACGGAAACGCCCGAAGCGAGCTGGCGCGAGCAGGCACGCGCCTGATCGCGCGACAGGGCGGCATGCAGTGTCTGTCTCACTCGAACACCTCGCGCATGCCGATCCGATCGTCACGCCTGAGGGCGCTTGGCCTTCTCGCAGGCCTTGATCAACGCCGGCACGATTTCGTACAGGTCGCCGACGATGCTGTAGTCGGCCTCGCCGTGGATCGGCGCCTTGGCGTCGTTGTTGACGGCGACCACCGTGCGCGCTCCCTTCATGCCCACGATGTGCTCGATCTGTCCGGACACGCCGCAAGCAATGTACAGGTTCGGCTTCACGGTCTGGCCCGACAGGCCGACGCGGCGGTCGACCGGCAGCCAGTCCACGTCGCCGGTCAGCGGGCGCGAACCGGCCAGTACGCCGCCCAGCAGCGTGGCCAGTCGTTCCAGCTGCTCGAGGTCCTCCTTGCGCTTCACGCCGCGCCCCGCGGAGACGATGACCTCGGCCTTCGAGATGTCGACCAGGCTGCGCGAGCGCGGATTGACGCTCACGGTCT
>JBLMVT010000269.1:0-14953 GCA_050256835.1 Betaproteobacteria bacterium
TTGTACTCCCGCCAACCCGACCCTAAGACTGGCAAGCGCCGCAATCTCGGCACGTTCGCCACGCGCGAGCAGGCAGAGAAGCACGAACGCGAGATCCAATACTTCAAGCGGCACTGAACGCGGCCGGTTCATGAATGCGGCACAGCGCGAGGGCTGAACTCGCGGGCCAGCGTCTCGCATAGCAGCTCGCCCGGGGGCCAGGAGGCGCGCAGAGAGAACAGCCGGGCAATTGGCACAAATGTCGCTACGCCAGGGAAGCACTTTCTTCCGGCTCCGCGCCCCTCCTGGACCCCAGGTCAACTACCAAGGCCCAGTTCCCACAATCACTAGTTTCGGGGAGCCAATCGAGGCCTTGCGCGTGAGCGCCGGGCCTTCATCATTTCTGGGCGTGACGAGAATGTGTCAGTGGCGAAGCGTGGCAGAGGTTCTGTGAGCGTCCTGCCGTCCCATCTTGAACAGGGATGAGGCGCCCCGGACGATGGTGCCCACCAATTCGAACAGGTGGGCACCTATGCAACCCAGATCCCAGAGGCGCGTGCACAGCGCCGAGTTCAAGGCGCAGGTCCTGGCTGAGTGCCAGCGGCCTGGGGCGTCGGTGGCAGCCGTGGCGCTGGCTCGCGGCCTGAACGTCAACCTGCTGCGCAAGTGGCTCGTCGGCCGTGGCATCAAGCGCACCGGGCTGGCCGCGCCGAGGACGGTGACGCGCAAGCTGACGGGCACCGACGACACGTCGATGTCTTCGTTGCAGTTCATCCCGGTGGAGATCGCGCCCGAGCCGATGGTGGCGTCCACCGCTGAGCCCGAACAGACCGAGTCACCTACCGCCGAGGAGATCCGTGTCGAGCTGACCCGCGGCGCGACGCAGCTGTGCGTGCGCTGGCCATCGGCTCAGGCCGCTGCGTGCGCCGCCTGGTTGCACGAGCTGACCGCCGTGGCCCTCAAGGACTGACCGGCGCCATGATCAGGATCGACGCACTGTGGCTGTGCAGCCAGCCCCAGGACATGCGCGCCGGTGCCAACCGGCTGCTGACGGTGGTCGTCAACACGCTGGGCGAGGCCCGTGCGCACCATGGCTACCTCTTCGCCAATGCGCGCGCCAGCCGGCTCAAGCTGCTCGTGCACGACGGCTTCGGCGTGTGGTGCGCCACGCGCCGGCTGCACGCCGGGCGCTTCGTCTGGCACATGCCCGAGGCGGAGTCGGCGGCCCCGGCACTGCAGCTCAGCACCCAGCAGTTCGAGGCGCTGGCGCTGGGCCTGCCCTGGCAGCGCCTGGGCGAACTGGCCACCATCCGACGCTGCTGATCGAGCGGCATGACGGCCGGCCGTTGACAGCGCAAGTGCCAATGGCCAACCGCTGACCGGCGCGGCACCATGCTGCGCATGCCGGGTGTTGCTGCCGCCACCATCGATATGACGAGCCTCCCGGCCAAGGTGGCCGCACTGATCGAGCGGCTGCAGCAACAGGCCCAGGCCGATGCGCAGGAACTGGCCCGCCGCGACCGCGAGATCGCGCTGGCCCGAGTCAAGATCGACAAGCTCAACTTCGAGCTCGCACGGCTCAAGCGCTGGAAGTTCGACGCCAGGACCGAGTCGATGACGGCCGCACAGCGGCTGCTGTTCGCTGAAGTCATGGCCGAGGACGAGGCCAGCCTGCAGGCGAAGCTGGCCGAGTTGCAGCGCGGCCTGCCCGAGGCACCCCAGACGCCGAAGGCACCACCGCGCCGGCCGCGTCGCCAGGCCCTGCCCGAGCACCTTGAGCGCGTCGAGCACCGCCACGAGCCCGAGGACACCACCTGCCCGAACGCCGACTGCGGCCGGCCGATGCAGCGCATCGGCGAGGACGTCAGCGAGAAGCTGGACATCATCCCGGCGAAGTTCTTCGTGCACCGGCACATCTACGGCAAGTGGGCCTGCAAGTGCTGCCAGCAATTGCGCCAGGAGCCGGCCGAGCCGGATGTGGTCGACGGCGGCATCCCGGCCGCCGGGCTGGTGGCGCACACGCTGATCAGCCGCTTCGTCGACCACCTGCCGTACTACCGGCAGGCGCCGATCAATGCACGCTCGGGCGTGCACACCCCGCGCTCGACGCTGGCGTCCTGGGGCGGCGCCGGCGGCGCATCGCTGGAGCCGCTGTTCGAGTTGCAGCGGCGCTTCATCCTCGGCTGCCGGGTGCTGCACGCCGACGAGACGCCGCTGCAGCTGCTGGATCCGGGCGCGGGCAAGACCAAGAAGGTCTACGTCTGGGCCTGGGCGCGCAGCCACCACGACCCGCACCCGGGCGTGGTCTACGAGTTCTGCCTGGGACGTGGGGCGCAGTACCCGTTGGCCTTCCTCGGCGGCAAGGGTCTGCCGGCGCCGGCGCCGGCGTGGAACGGCACACTGGTCACCGACCAGTACGCCGGCTACAACGGCGTGGTGGATGCCAAGGTCTACCCGCAGCGCAAGTCGGCGGCGTGCGCCGCACATGCCCGGCGCCGCTTCGAGGAACTCAGCCGCGGCGGCAGCAGTGCCAGCGCGGTGGCCGTCGAGGCAATGCTGCGCTGGACCCGGATCTACCGTGCCGAGGCGGCCTTCGCCGAGATGGGCTGCGAGGAGCGTCGGCGCGCACGGCAGGTGCTGAGCCGGCCGCTGTGGGAGGAGTTCGAGGTGTGGCTGAAGCTGCAGCGCACGCAGGTGCCCGACGGCACCAAGATCGCCGAGGCCATCGACTACACCCTGACCGCCTGGAAGGCGCTCACGCTGCACCTGGACGACGGGGCAGTGCCCATCGACAACAACCTGATCGAGCGGCAGATCAAGCCCTGGAAGCTGGGCGCCAAGAACTGGCTGTTCGCAGGCAGCGCGCTGGCCGGGCAGCGTGCGGCGGTGGTGATGAGCCTGGTGCAGTCGGCCAAGCTCAACGGCCTGGATCCGTGGGCCTACCTCCGCGACGTGCTGGCGCGCATCCACACGCATCCCAGCCACCGGCTGGAGGAACTGTTGCCGCATCGCTGGCGGCCGGCCTGACGATGGGACGGCTCACGCAGTGGGCGGTGATCGAGGCCGACGTCGCCGTGCGCCGTATGAGCCACGACCAAAAGGTACGCCTGGCCGACGAGATCTACGCCCAGCAGGCCAACATGCTCGCCTCGATCCTGGCGCTGCCGCGCATGGGGGTGGGCATGGCGCCACTGGAAGTGGCGCTGCACATCCTGTTGGTCACCTTCCAGGCGATGAAGCTCAGTGGCCACCAGTGGCCGCTCGTCACCGAGGACATCCAGGACGGCTGCCTGCAGCGCTTGACGGCCCGTGCGCGCTTCAACGAAGGGCTGCCAGAGGAACTGGCGACCAAGGTCGTCGAACAGTTCCACAACGAACATGCCGAGCGCTACCTGCTGGCCTTCGTCTACGGTTACCTCAGCGATCACGACCTGATGGCCGTGCGCACCGAGGCGGAGAAGTACCTGATGATGGCTGCGCTCAACCTGGTGGAGTGCGTCGCCTTCGTTGGGGCAGTCAGCCTGCGGCAATAGCGACGGGTCCAGACCCCAGCCTCAAGATGGGGCGGCCAGACGCTCACGAGGTTCTCACAGATCTCGCTGACGAACTGGCGCAGGCAGCGTTTCTGATGACAGTTGGGCGTGCCAAGCCTAGGATCGCCCTTCTCACCAGAGCGGGCACAGGGAACCAGCTCCCACATCGCACCCATGACGTTCCTCGAAGCCAAGGTCCCGCCGCCAGCCGTTGCGGCCGGGGTCGCAGTTGCGATGTGGATCACTTCTCGGTGCGCACCGCTGCTCCAGGTCCCCACCGTCCCGCGCCTTGGTGCGGTCGCAGCGATCGCGTTGGTGGGTATCGGCTTCAGCGCTGCAGGGGTGCTGGCGTTTCGGCGGGTGCGAACGACGCTCCATCCGACGAAGCCGGAAATGGCTTCTGCCTTGGTCAGCTCAGGCGTCTATCGAATCACGCGCAATCCCATGTACGTCGGCCTTTCGTGCATTCTCGTCGCGTGGGCGGTGTTCCTGTCTTCGGCCTGGGCGCTGCTTGGCGTGGTCGGCTTCGTGCTCTACATCGACCGCTTTCAGATTGCTCCTGAAGAGCGGGCGCTTGCGAAGCTGTTCGGCAGCGACTACGCGGACTACCAATCAAGGGTGCGCCGGTGGTTATGAGGCCTACCTGTTGCGCTCCCGTTACTGACCTGTGAGGTTGACGGTGATCCCGTTTTCCGTACCAGTGACGGCGAATGATCGGTCTACCCGAGCTTCGGAGGAATGATCTGTTATGTCAGGCGTGAGCGGCGGCGCGTCAGCATGCCGATGACTGCCGCGAGAGTGACGAGGACCAACGCGGGTGGTTCGGAAACGGCTGCTCCTGTGAGCTCAGGGTACAGAAAGTCGTCCATGACGACAGTTCACCGGAACAGCCCAGCACACCGTTCTAGTCGATGACTTGCGTCGGAACGCACTGCTGAAAGTTCGGCTAGCCTGAACGAGCACAAATGCGCCGCACACTCAAGATTGGGTGGGCCCCCAACCTCGCCATCGATAGGGTTGCATCATCCCGATCGGTGAGCGTCCGCTTGCCGGGCAGCCCAGCTCATCGTAAGCGTCCGGCGAACCCGTCTTGAGAACATCGATGTCGTCGGGGACGATGGTGTCCACCAAGGATTTGGGTGGACACCATGGAGAACTCCAGGCGCGGCGGGCGTCGCCGCCACGGCGCTGAACTGAAGGCCGAGGTATTGGCCGAATGCAGTGCGTCTGGCGCGTCGGTGGCGCAAGTGGCGATGGCTCACGGTTTGAACGCCAACCTCGTTCACAAGTGGCGCCGGCAAGCTGGCGGTGGCATGGTGAGCGTGGCAACGCCCGAGGTGCACACCTTCATCCCCGTGACGATGGCGCCGGCGGCCGCACCAGTGATCAGCGACATCCGGATCGAACTGCGGCGCGGCGCGACGGCGATCAACGTGACCTGGCCGGTGGCCGCATCGGCGCAGTGTGCCGGCTGGCTGCGCGAACTGCTGAAGTGATCCGCATCGACGCCGTCTGGCTGGGGGTCGAGCCATTGGACATGCGAGCCGGCACCGAAGCCGCGCTGGCCCGAGTCGTGCGCGTCTTCGGCGCGGCGCACCCGCACCACGCGTACCTGTTCGCCAACCGTCGAGCCAACCGCATGAAGGTGCTCGTGCACGACGGCATCGGCGTGTGGCTCGCCGCACGCCGGCTCAACCAGGGCAAGTTCGTGTGGCCCAAGGACGCGGGCACGACGCTGTCGTTGACGCATCCACAACTCGACGCGCTCGTGCTGGGTCTGCCATGGCAGCGCATCGGCGAAGCCGGTGTCATCCGCCTGCTCTGAGAACTGCGAACGCCCGCTGCAATTGCTGATAGTGCCGATGCCCGGCGACGCGGCATCGGGCACGATCACGCTCCGTGATCGACACGACGCAACTGAACCAGCTCGACGCGCCGCAACTGCGCGAGATGGTCCGCTCGCTGATGAGCACCGTCGTGGCCAAGGAGCGCGAGATCGCGTTCAAGCAGGCCATGATCGACAAGATCACGCACGAGATGGCAGTGCTCAAGCGGCTGAAGTTCGCCGCCAAGTCCGAGGTCTTCAACGCCGAGCAGAAGAGCCTGATCGAAGAGACCATCGACGCCGATCTGGCGGCGCTGCGGGCCGAACTCGACAAGGTCGTGCCCAGCGACAAGGACACGGGCGAGAAGAAGCAGCCCAAGCGCGAGAAGCTGCCGGCGCACCTGCCGCGCCGCGAGGTCCGCCACGAGCCCGAGAACACGACCTGCGCCTGCGGTTGTGCCCTCCAGCGCATCGGCGAGGATGTGGCCGAGAAGCTGGACTATGCGCCCGGCGCATTCACCGTCGAGCGCCATGTGCGCGGCAAGTGGGTCTGCACGCACTGCGAGACCTTGGTGCAGGCCCCGGTGGCCCCGCACATCATCGACAAGGGCATCCCCACGAGCGGGCTGCTGGCGCAGGTGCTGGTTGCCAAGTTCCTCGATCACCTGCCGCTGTACAGGCAGGAACACATCTTCGAGCGCGCAGGCCTGGCCATCGCGCGCTCGACACTTGCGCAGTGGGTCGGCGAATGCGGCGCCCAGCTGCAGCCGCTGGTGGACGCGCTGAGCGCAGAACTGCTCGAGCACGACGTGCTGCATGCCGACGAGACACCTGTGGCGATGCTCGAGCCGGGCCACGGCAAGACGCACCGGGCGTACCTGTGGAGCTACTGCACGACCCGCTACAACGAGACCAAGGCAGTCGTCTTCGACTTCGCCGAGAGCCGCGCCGGGCAGCATGCACGCGACTTCCTCGGGCTGCCGGGTGACGACGGCTGGCGCGGCTTGCTGATCTGCGACGACTACTCGGGCTACAAGCAGCTGCTGACGATGGGCGTGACTGAGGCCGGGTGCCTGGCGCACGCCCGGCGCAAGTTCTTCGACCTGTGGGCCAACCACAAGAGTCAGGTGGCCGAGGAGGCGCTCAAATACTTCGTACAGCTGTATGAAGTCGAGCGTGAGGTGCACGACCTCACCTCCGACGAGCGACGACGGATCCGGCAATTGAAGGCGCGGCCGGTCGCCGACGCACTCAGCAAGTGGCTGCAGTTGCAGCGGCAGAAGGTGCCCGACGGCTCAGCCACCGCCAAGGCCATCGACTACAACCTGGGTCGCTGGGTCGCGCTGACGCGCTACCTGGACGATGGCGACCTGCCCGCAGACAACAACTGGGTCGAGAACCAGATCCGGCCGATCGCCATCGGGCGCAACAACTGGTTGTTCGCCGGCAGCCTGCGCGCCGGCAAGCGCGCCGCCGCGGTGATGAGCCTCGTGCACTCCGCCCGGCTCAACGGACATGATCCCTATGCGTACCTGAAGGACGTCCTCGAGCGGCTGCCCACGCAACCTGCCAGCCGCGTCCAGGAGCTGCTGCCCCATCGTTGGCAGCCGGCAATAACTGCAAGCTGATCGCGACACTCACGTCGTCAAGACGTGTTCCCCGGACGCATACAGCTCATCGCCTCGACGCCGATGCGTACTGCGTTGATCGAGACACAGGCGTGGGGAGCGTGCGCCACAATCCCGAACCCGGCTCCGCGGTCAGCGTCTCGTCCACCGCAGTGCCGGGTGCGCAGCATCAGGCACCATTGCCGCAGGTAGTGGACGCGGAGCATCGTCTCGATGCCGAACGGCGGCCGACCCGTCTTCGCCTTCGGGTAGTACGGCTCGCCGATTTACACCAGCGTGCCGCACGGCACCACGCGCTCTATCCCCTCGAGGAACTCGCGCTTGCGCGTCTTCTTGGTCGACAAGTTCAGGCCGAGTCCGAGTTGCTTCATGTGCTCGATCGTCGTCGCGCGAGCGCATTCAATCAAGACGGGTCAGCACGGGGTTATGCAGACCCCTCCCCCTAACAACTACGCGCTACGAATCATCGGGGGCGGCGCACACAGAATCTGTTCCCCACAGCGCCATAATGGGCTTCAATCGCAAGCAGGAGAAGCCATCCCTTGCCCCAGCACTTGGACAGGTTCGAGCGGGCCATAACTCGCGTCCTGCTTGTGATGATGGCGGGCGTGGTGGTGCTCGCCACCGTCGAATTGGCGTGGATTCTGGCCAAGGAGATGCTAGTTCCGCCGTACATCCTGCTGGAGCCTCATCAGTTGCTGGGGCTGTTCGGCCAGTTCCTGCTGGTGCTGATCGGACTCGAGTTGCTGCACTCGATGAAGGTCTATGCCGTGAGCCGGGTGATCCATCTCGAAGCGGTGCTCATCGTGGCGTTGATCGCGGTGGCCCGCAAGGTCATCGTCCTCGAGCCAAAGGAGCTACCCGAAGGGACTCTATTGGGCATTGCCGCCATCACTATTGCGCTCGCTCTTAGCCATTACTTGGTGCGGCGCAGTCGCCGAGAAGAAGGCAATACTGATTCGGAGGCCAAGGGATGACACTCGAATCCACCGGCACCCCGATTCTCTATCTCGTATTCACGCTGCTCGTCATCGTCTTGCTGGCGATGGATTTTCACGTGCTCAAGGCGCAGGGGGCCCACCGGGTGAGCGTCAGGGAGGCGGCGACTTGGTCGGTAGTGTGGATCTTTATTGCGCTCGCCTTCTGCGGTTGGTTCTGGTGGTACCTGGACGGCCACTTCGGCAGAGAGGTCGCCAACGCCAAGGCGCTGGAGTACGTCACCGGCTACCTCATCGAGAAGTCGCTCGCCGTCGACAAGGTCTTCGTGTGGATCACCCTGTTCGGCTTCTTCGCGGTGCCCTCGGAGTTCCAAAAGCGAGTGCTGCTCTACGGCGTGCTCGGCGCCATTGCCATGCGCGCCGCGCTCATCTACGTCGGGGCGCTGCTCCTCTCCGAGTTTCACTGGATCCTCTATGTCTTCGGCCTTTTCCTCTTGATAACCGGCGTGAAGATGCTGGTGTTCGCCAACCACGATCCCGATCTGGAGAAGAACCCGATCCTGCACTGGATGCGCGGCCACGTGAAGATCACCAACGAGTATCACGGTGAGAAGTTCTTCGTGTTGCGGCAGGGGGTGCGCTACGCCACGCCCATGTTCGTGGTGCTGGTACTGGTGGAGGTGACCGACCTCATCTTCGCGGTCGACTCGATCCCCGCGATCTTCGCCGTGACCAGCGATCCGTTCATCGTCTTCACCTCCAACATCTTCGCGATCTTGGGGCTGCGGGCGATGTATTTCCTGCTCGTCGATATGGCAGAGCGCTTCCACCTGCTCAAGTACGGGTTGGCGGTGATCCTGATGTTCATCGGAGCGAAAATGCTCTTGCTCGATGTCTACAAGATTCCTGTGGGCATCGCCCTGGGAACCGTCGGATTGATCCTATTGGTATCGGTGGCGGCGAGTCTTGTCACATTCCGTCGTTCCGGCCCCGAGTCCGAGGGCAGGCGCTGACAACAGAGCAAATGATTTGACGTTCCCCCGGAACCCGGACGGTTTTGAACTAGGGAGGGCCTGCATAACCCCGTGCTGACCCGTCTTGTTTGAGGTCACGAAGCGACCATCTCGGACATGAACCCAGCTCGGCCGGGTAGGCACACAGCGGGCGCGTGTGCGGGCGCTAGGGAAGGTCTGCAGAACGCGCATAGCGACTGGCATTGATCGAGCATGAAGCGCAAGCACGGCACCCAGCAGATCGTTTCGATCCGCGAAGCTCGGCGTGCGAGGCAATTTGATTGCGCTTCGCGCGCATTTGCCGAGCGGCGAGCGCACTCATCCCTGTGCCCCCATCAACTGCCGTCGCGCCATCCACAGATTCGACAGCGCGAACAGCGTGACGATTTGCGCCGTGTTCTTGGCCAGCCCGCGGTATCGCACGGTGTCGTTCGCACGAAACCGTCCGTGCCGATTCTTCGAAAACGTCGAGTGGTTCGGCACCGACTCATCGAGGTCAAGACGGCAGAACCATCGATACGCCAGGTTCAGATGGACCTCTTCACACAGCCGTCGCTCAGAGCGAATGCCGGAGCAGTAGCCGACGATGAGCATGCGCAGGATCAGCTCGGGGTCGATCGACGGGCGTCCCGTGTGGCTGTAGAACGGAGCCAGCTGGGCACGCAACTCGTGCAGGTCGAGGACTTGATCAATGCCTCGAAGCAGGTGGCTCGGCGGGACGTGATCGTCGAGACTGAAGCTGTAGAAGAGCTTGTCTTGTGCTTCTGGTCGCTGTCCCATCATGGCGATGTGCTCCCCCGACGTTGCCCTCAACATAGGCGAGCGCCGACGATTTGCCAGGGGAGCTTTTTCAACAGAATCGACCCATTGCAGTCGGTCGATGCTTGCTCAAACGGACCTTCATGGAGCCGAACGGAAGGTGACGACGCCGCGCTCGGCGGAAGCAGATCACGGGCAAGGTCAAGGAGAAATGGCGCAGGCTGACTGACGAATGATGTCGACGTGATCGCCGGCAGGCGTGACGCCGACCGATAGATCTCTGACTGGGAAAGCACGGCCCGCGACGACTGGTTTGTCCATTAGGACGCTGCGGCGCATCGGTCGCCGACCTCACGCTGGACAAGCAGATCCTTCAGGAGGTCGTCCGAAGAAAGCTCAGAAGGCTGTCAAGCGGCGCGAGCTGGCAGCCTGGTTGGCCTTGACCAATGCAGCCGCGTCGGCCCTGTTTACATCGAACGTTGACCGCCGCGATCTTCTCGATCTTCTTGGTGAAGTCAACCCTAACCTGACTTACGCCGGGACCCTTCTCCAGCGCCCCTTCTTGACGCCGGCGGCGCACAGCTCGCAGGTCATGTTCTGCACGTCAAGCGTCACGAATCGCTTCGTTCAAAGGTACGCAGGCCGATGCGCAAGGCCTCGGCCGCGTCGATCGGCTCGCCCGTCAGCATTAGAGCCATGGCGTCGCAGTGAGCGACCTGTCGCGGCAGCCGGGCCATGGCCCCGGCGAAGGGGATCACTCCCCGCTGCGCCTCGGGCAGCGCGAAACTGGCATGCTTGGCGCAGAAGCGCAGATGGGTGCCGAGCAGCAGCTCGAAACCCGCCGCCATACGCCGAGGCGGCGGCGCGCAACGCGCTCGACGCCCTTCAGCTGCTCGGCGGCAACGGCTACGTCAACGACAGCCCGGCCGGCCTCCTGCTGCGCGACGCCAAGCTCTACCAGATCGGCGCCGGCACGTCCGAGATCCGGCGCATGCTGATCGGCCGCGAGCTGGCCGCGCGCGCTTGAGCGCAGAAGGGATCGCGGCCTCAGCCGCGCTCGCGCACGGCCAGGCTCTGCGTGGCGCGGCCGATGAGGCCGGCTTCGTCGAACAACTGCGACTCGGCGAGGCCGCAGCCGTTGGGCGCCAGCAGCGTGCGCGCGTCGACGCAGATCCACTCGCCCTGCGGGCGGCGCAGCAGGTGGATCGTCAGGTCGGCGTTGACGAAGCTGTAGCGGGCGAAGTCGAGCACCGCCGAGATGCCGTTGCCGGAGTCTGCGGCGACCGCGACGCGCTGGTATCCGCTCGGCGTCTCGCCCTCGACGAGCGGCCGCCGCAGCCGGAACCACGCCGCGCAGCGCCCGCGGAAGAACCGGCCGCTGGCGATGCGGTTCTCGACCAGGTCCGCGTACCCGCCGAGCCTGTGGACGAAAGGCATGCGGTCGGCGACGCTCTCCGCGGGCGTGCGCGGGGCATGCGGCAGGGGGTGGCCGTCGAGCGGTTCGGGCAGCGCCAGCTCGGTCTCGCGCTGCGCGAGCGCGGTGAACCGGGCGAGCTCCTTGCCCTGGCCCCACAGGCGCGCCGAGTAGTGCGCGGCATTGCGACCGGCGTAGTCGGTCTCCACCTCGATCTCGAGCTCGGCGATCGGCAGCGGCCTGAGCAGGTTGGCCGTCAGCCGCCCGAGATGGGTGAGCCCGTGCTCGTGCGCGACCGACTCGATCGCGCGGCACACCATCGCGATCGGCGGGCCGGCGTGCTGGTGCTGCGGATCCCAGGGGCCGCGCGTCAACGCGCTCGCGCGCACCGTGCGGTGCGACAGCGCGACGTAGGCTGCGTTCGGCAGCGGCTCGGGCGCCGAAGGGGCGTGCAGAGATGTCATGTCAGGACCGCATCTTCCCCGAAAGCACGACAACGCGTCCGGTGGCCCGGGAATGCGCTCGAGCAGCGCCCGGGCCACGTCGGCGGCGGCGACCGGGCGGAGGTTCGACGGCACGAGCGGGCCGAGCAGCCGGCCCAGCGCCAGGCCGCGCTTCTCGCCGGGCCGCTCACGCTGGCCCACGCCCGCGCGCTCGCCGACGAGCAGCGAGGGCCGGACGATGACGAGAGCGTCGAAGGGCAGCGCGGCGAGCGCGTCCTCGAGTTCGCCCTTGACGCGGCTGTAGCACAGGCTTGCCCCTTCCCCGGTGACCTGCGCTGATCGCTGCCTAGATCGGCTCCGCAATCAATGCCCAGCGTTCAGTTGACAAGGCCGCGGGAGGTCCTGGAGGAGGCGGTATGGAGCGTTCGCGGGTCACCGCACGTCGCGACATCATGGGTCGCCACCGATAATGAGCACCCGGAAACGTCGCTGCCTTGCCCTAGAGGGCAATGCTGAGGCTGCGGGTGATGAGCGTCGGGTAGCCCAGTCACAGAACGACAAGCACGATAAGGCTGAAGGCGGACAATCCTTCCGTCTGGAAGCGGCCCTCGCATTCATGAGATGACCTGCACATTTGTGGCGATGGAAGGTGCACGGCTCACGCCGTAGGCCCAGAGGCCAGCGGCGCGAGCCCGTTCGACCCATGCCAGCTGGCGTCCGTGATCTCGCCGGCCCGTCGGCGGTCCACTGTCCCGGGGCGCGCCTCACTTGATTTCGAACAAACGCCGGTCGGACCAGGTTCGCCGCTGCGCCGATGCCAGAGATAGCCTGATCTCCCGAATCGCAGTCGCGCATCGCTGAGATGCGGCGCCATTTCGAAGCCGGGAACAATGAGACTGCGAACCGCCCTCTTCATGCTCGCAGCCGCCACGGCAGTGCCGGTGCTCGCCTTCGCGCTGATTGCCGCCGGCGCCCTGGTTCAGCGCGAAAACGAGAACCTGATCAGCGCCGCCAAGGCCCGCAACCAGGCAACGCTCGCAGCCGTCGACACCGAACTACGCGGTGCGATCAACACGCTGCAGATCGTCGGTGCCAGCGGGGTACTGCTGAACGATGACCTCGAGGCCTTCCATAATTATGCGGTCGGCGTTCTCAAGACCCAGCCGGACTGGCTGAACATCGTGCTGCAGGATATCGACGGCAGGCAGCTCGTCAACGCTCGATTCCCGTGGGGCGCGCCGCTACCAGCACAGACTGCCGAGCCGCGTACCTTCGAAGCTGCGGTCCAAACAGCGCAGCCGGTCATCAGCGGGATCGTGTTCGCGCCGCTCCTCAACGACAAGCCTGGTATCGGCGTGCGCGCCCCCGTCGTGCGCGAGGGCAAGGTGGTGTACGTTCTGTCGGCAGTGCTCGGCGTGCAGTCATTTCAGCGCCTGCTCGTCAGCCAGAGGATGCCCGCCGGCTGGGTAAGCGGAATCGTGGACAACGAGGGCCGGATGATCGTCCGAGTGCCGGAGGTGCCTCCGGGCCAGCTGGCTTCGATGGACTATCTCGGTCAAGTGAAGAGTGCGCGTGAGGGCTGGTATCGCGGGCGTACGATCGAGGGGCACGACACCTACACGGCATTCCTGCGCTCCGGCTTCACCGGGTGGAGCATCGGCTACGCGATCCCCGCCGACGCGATCCTCGGCGGAGCGGTGCATGCGGCCTGGTTGATGGCCAGTGGGATCGCGGCATCCCTGATCGCCGCGGTGCTGATCGGACTCTGGCTCAGCCGGCGCATTGCCCGGCCGATGTCGGCGCTCGCCGATGCGGCATCCGCGCTCGCGACCGGGGGAACGATGCCGCCGCACGTCGAGTCCGCGATCGACGAGGTTCAGCGCCTGTCGAGTGCGCTGACGAGCGCCGGTGCGACCATCGCTGCCCGCGACGCGGAGCTGCGGCGCTCCCGAGACGAACTCCACGGACAAGCTGCCGAGCTGCGTGAAGCGAACCTCAACAAGAGCCGGTTCCTGGCGCTGCTCGCCCACGAGCTGCGCAACCCGCTGGCGCCGCTACGCAACGGTCTGCATATCCTGGACCGCAGCAACGACCCGCAGGTTCAGGCCAAGACCCGCGCAATGATGGCCCGGCAGGTCGGACACATGGTGAGGCTCATCGACGATCTTCTCGACATCAGCCGCATCGACCGCGGGCAGCTCGAGCTGCGCCGCGAACACGTTGTGGTCAATGACTTCGTTCACAGCGGTGTGGAGACCGCCCAACCCGGGATCGAGCAAAAGCAGCAGCAGCTCCTCGTCCACTACTCGGACGCGCGGCTCGTCGTCGACGGCGACGCCGTCCGCCTCAGTCAAGTGGTGTCCAACCTGCTCAACAACGCGTCCAAGTTCTCCCCGGCCCATGGCGCCATCGAGATCACGGTGGCGTCGCAGGGCGAGGAGGCCGTCGTGACGGTGAAGGACAATGGCATGGGCTTCGCCCACGAGGATCGGGCGCGGATCTTCGAGCTGTTCGTCCAGCTTGACGCGGGTCTCACCCGCTCCGCCGGAGGCCTCGGCATCGGCCTGACCATCGTGAAATCGCTGGTGGGGCTGCATGGCGGCCGCGTGACTGCGCACAGCGACGGACCAGGGAAGGGAGCGACCTTCGAGATCCACCTGCCGCTCGTTCCTGTGCCGCGGGCGGAGAGCGGGTCGAAAGATTCGGAACCACAACCGGCCTCCCCGCTCCGTAGGGCAGCGGTGGCGAGCGCGAAAGCCTAGCGGCGTCGCGAAGGCAAGCAGTTAGGCCGGGAAGTGCTTCACTCGACTCGCTTAACCGCCTCAAAGCCGCTGTCCCGCCTAGAGCGGCTCTAAAAGTGGCAGGCGCTGGCGAACGAGGTCACCGCGGCACGCACCGCCGGCGCGTAGGGACCGCCCTTCGGCCCATAGGCACCGAAGCGGGCCTGCTGCTCGGCGACATGAGCGACGATGCAGGCGCGCGCGCGGCCCGGCAGTGCCCGCAGCGCGGCGTCTCCTGCGATCGCGACTTCAGCGAGGGCCGCCGGCGCGCGGCGCGCCGCGGCATCGCCCTCCTCGGACGACGGCGCGAAGGTCGGATACAGCCCGCTGGCGCCGCCCCACTGGATCATCATGCTGCCGCCGCTGTCGCGCTCGCTGCTAAGTGAGAAGAACGCGAACGTCGAGCGCCGGTAGCCGCGCGCGTCGCTGTCGAGGAACAGAAAGCGCGTTTGCTGGCCGGGGTAGATCTCGGTGGACGGCGGCACATACTGACCGAACGACCAAGTCACGTCGCCTGAGTCCGCTTCGGTTACGGTTGCTGGCTGCACTGTGCCGCGCAGGTCGCTTCGCCACCCAGCGTCGTAGGTGGCAGGCGCCAACCCGGTCAGCACGAAGCTCGCGACCGGCAGAAACGACTTTCG
>JBLMVT010000270.1:0-2530 GCA_050256835.1 Betaproteobacteria bacterium
TCGGTGACGGTGTCCATCGCCGCCGCGACCAGCGGCAGGTTGAGGGCGATGTTGCGCGACAGTCGGGTGGAAAGGTCGGTGTCGCGCGGCAGGACCTGCGAGTACGCCGGCACCAGCAACACGTCGTCGAAGGTGAGCGCTTTTCCGAGCAGGCGCATGAATGGCTCCGGACGCAAAAGCGAATTATAGGGAGGGGGTGCGACCCGAACGGCCGCGACGGATGTCACGCCTGCCCCCCGGCTGCGCGGTGTGGCCCCGATGGCGACGCTAAGGGCCGCCGCTACACTGCCTTGCCATGAAGACCCCCGCTTCCCGCGCACCGTATCGGCTCGCCGCGACGCTCCTGCTGGCCGCGCTCGGCATCGTCCTCGCCGCGCCGGCGGCCGCGCAATGGAAGTGGCGTGACAAGGCCGGGCAGACCCACGTCAGCGATCTGCCGCCGCCGCACGAGGTCGCCGACAAGGACATCCTGCAGCGTCCGGCCAACGGCCGCCGCGCCGCCGCACCGCAGGCCGACCCGGCCAGCGCCGTCGCCGCCGCGGCGCCGGCCTCCGCCCCGGTCGACAACCGTCTCGCCGCCGAGGCCGAGGCGCGGCGCGCCAAGGCGCAGCAAGAAGAGAAGGCCAAGCGTCAGGCCGCCGAGGCCGCGGCCGCGGCGACGCGCGCCGACAACTGCCAGCGCGCGAAGCAGCAGCTCGCGCTGCTCGACAGCGGCCAGCGCATCGCGCGCATGAACGCCAGGGGCGAGCGCGAGATCATGGACGACCAGGCGCGCGCCGAGGAAGCACAGCGCGCGCGTCGCATCGTCGCCTCGGACTGCGCGAAGTAGCTCTCCGCATCGGGAGTCAGGCGACGCGCGCCTTGCGGCGCGCGTCGGCCGCAGCCAGGTGCTGCCGGTAGCGCAGCCGGCGCGCCTCCTTCGGGTCGACCTTCAGCGGCCGGTACAACTCGACGCGGTCGCGATCGCGCAAGGGCTGCGTCGTCGCGCAACGTCGGGCCCACACGCCGACCTCGCAGTGCCCGACGTCGAGTCCGGGGTGCACCTGCCCCACGCCGCTGGCGAGCAAGGCGTCGGCCACCGTCGAGCCGGCCGGCAGCGTGCCCGACCAGCACCACACGCGGCGCGGGCCGGCGCTGTACACGACCTCGACCGCCAGCACCTCAGCGCGGTCCATGCACCTGCTCCGCGCGCTTGACGAAAGAATCGACGAAGGTGTTGGCGATGCGGTCGAACACCGGGCTCACCACCGCCTCGAGCGCGCGGCTGGCGAATGCGTAGCGCATGTCGAATTCGATGCGGCAGGCGCGCACCGCCTCGCCCGGCCCGCCCAGCGGGTTGAACAGCCAGGTGCCGTCGAGCACCGAGAACGGCCCGTCGACCAGCGACACGACGACCGAACGCTCGGGAACGTGTTCGTTGCGCGTCGTGAACGCATGGCGCACGCCTGCATAGGCCAGCGACAGCCGCGCGACCATGCCGCGCTCGCCGCGCTCGAGCACCTCGGCACGCTCGCACCAGGGCAGGAACTGCGGGTAAGCGGGTACGTCGGTGACCAGCGAGTACATCTCCTGCGGCGTGTACCACAGGAGCACCGACTTCCTGACGTGCTTCATACAATGCAAAGTGTAGGGGCGCTCTCCCCCCGGCACCCTTGCACCATGTCGATCGTCGAGAACCGCCGCGCGCACCACGAATACCACCTCGAAGATCGCTACGAGGCGGGCATCGCCCTCGAAGGCTGGGAGATCAAGGCGATCCGCGCCGGCCAGGTGCGCCTGACCGAGGGCTACGTCGTCGTGCGCGACGGCGAGCTGAGCCTGATCGGCTGCCGCATCGACCCGCTGCGCAGCGCCTCGACGCACGTGCATCCCGAGCCGGATCGCACGCGCAAGCTGCTGATGCACAAGGAGGAGATCCGCCGCTTGATCGGCAAGGTCGAGCAGAAGGGCTACACGCTGGTCCCCCTCGACCTGCACTACAAGGGCGGCCGCGTCAAGGTCACGATCGCGCTGGCGCGCGGCAAGGCCCAGCACGACAAGCGCGAGACCGAGAAGAAGCGCGACTGGGAACGAGAGAAGGGGCGCCTGATGAGACACAAGGTCTCGTCGAAGGCGTGACCGCTACAGCTCGCGCAGCGCCCGTTCGAGGTCGCCGATCAGGTCGTCGACCGCCTCGAGCCCGACCGCGAAGCGCACCAGCGTGCCGGGCGGCGGCGCGGTCACGCTGCGCATGTGCGCGAGCTGGTAGGGCACGACCAGGCTGACCGGCCCGCCCCACGAGTAGCCGATGCGAAACAGCTTCAGCGCGTCGACGAAGCGGTCGACCTGCGCGCTCGGGATGCGCTCGTCGAACAGCACCGAGAACAGCCCGGCCGCGGCGCGGCAGGTGGCGGCCCAGTGATCGTGGCCCGGCGAGCCGGCGAGCGCCGGGTGGCGCACGGCGGCGATCTCGGGGCGCCGGCGCAGCCACTCGGCCAGCGTGCGGCCGGCGGCGTCCTGCGCCGCATAGCGCAGCGCCAGCGAAGGCAGC
>JBLMVT010000271.1:0-3869 GCA_050256835.1 Betaproteobacteria bacterium
GACACCGAGATCTTCTCGAGGTCGATGTCGGCGAGCAGCGCGCGCATGTCGGCCAGCGTGTCGATCGCCACGCCCTCGCGGCCGACCTCGCCCTCGCTCATCGGGTGGTCGGAGTCGTAGCCCATCAGCGTGGGCATGTCGAAGTCGGTCGAGATGCCGGTCTGGCCCTGGGCGATCAGGTACTTGAAGCGCTGGTTGGTGTCCTCGCCGGTGCCGAAGCCGGCGATCTGGCGCATCGTCCAGGTGCGGCTGCGGTACATCGTGGGGTACGGGCCGCGCGTGAACGGGTAGCGGCCGGGCAGGCCGATGTCCTCGAGCGGCGTGTCGGCGATGTCGGCCGCGGTATAGGTGCGCTGCACCGGCACGTCGCCGGTGGTGAAGAACTGCGGCCTGCGTTCGGGCTGCTTGCCCAGGAAGGCGGCGACCTCGTTGCCTTCCCATTCGGCGCGCGCGCCCTCCAGCAGGGCCTTGGCTTTCGGATCAAGCCAGCTCATGGCGGTACTCCTTGCGTAAGGTCTGTGCGATCAGCGACTGTGCTGCCGCGTAGGGATCGGTGTCGCGGCCGGCCAGCGCGGCGGCCAGCGGCGGCTCCAACGCCGCCGCACCGGCGGCGAAGCGTTCGAGCAGCAGCGTCTCGGCCGTCTTGCGTAGGCGGAACGCGGCGACGCGGCGGCGACGCTCGGTGCCGAGGCCCGAAGCGGCGAGCGTGGCGCGGTGCGCGGCGATCCTGTCGAGCAGTTCGTCGACGCCCTGCCCGCTGAACGAGCTGACGCCGACGACGGGGATGGCCCAGGCCGGCTTCGCGCTCGTCAGCGCGCCCAGGGTCAGCATCTGCTTGAGGTCGACGAGCGTGCGGTTCGCGTCGTCGCGATCGCACTTGCTGACGACGTGGATGTCGGCGATCTCGAGCACGCCGGCCTTGATCGCCTGGATCTCGTCGCCCAGGCCCGGCGCCGAGACGACGACGGTCGTGTCCGACGCCTGCGCGATCTCGACCTCGTCCTGCCCGACGCCGACGGTCTCGACGATCACCGTGCGAAACCCCGCGAGGTCGAGGATGTCGACCGCGTCGAGCGCGGCGCGCGCCATGCCGCCGGTCGCGCCGCGCGTGGCCATGCTGCGGATGAACACGCCCGCGTCGTTGGCCAGTTCGCTCATGCGGATGCGGTCGCCCAGAATGGCGCCGCCCGAGTACGGGCTCGACGGGTCGATAGCGACGATGCCGACCTTCTCGCCGCGCGCGCGCAGCGCCGCGGTCAGCTTCGCGACCAGCGTCGACTTGCCGCTGCCGGGCACGCCGGTCAGCCCGATGACGTGCGCCGCGCCGGCGCGTCGATAGACCTCGGCCAGCGCCGGCCGTGCCTCGGCGATGCCGATCTCGGCGCGCGAGATCAGCCGGCCCGCAGCGCGCACGTCGCCGGCGGCGGCCTGGGCCAGCAGTTCGAGCGAAGGGATGTAATTCATTTCGATGGATCGATGGAAGCGAACCGGCGCTCGCGACGCACGGACCGCCAAGCGGCCACCGCGGATCCGGCTTTGCCGGTCCGCCGGTGGCGGCCCCTCGAGGGGGAGGCGCCGAAGGCGCTTCGGGGGTGGTTCATTTCATCAGCTGCGCGTTGAGCGCGCGGAACACCTCGCGGTCGTCGATCACGCGGCGCGCCTTGAAGTCGGTGCGCGGAATCGAACCGGGCGCGGCCAGCTCGACCCTGGCGCGCACGCCGAGCACGGTGTGCAGCTTGCGCGCCGCCTCGGCCCGGAACGCCTCGGCCGCCGCCGGCCCGGCGCGCTGGATGTCCTCGGCCGGCTCGACGCGCAGCAGCAGCTCGTCCATCGCGGCCTCGCGCGTGATGACGATGCGGTGCTCGCCGCCGTAGCCCGCGAGCTGGTTGAGCGCGGCGTCGATCTCGCTCGGGTAGATGTTCTCGCCGCGGATCGTGAACATGTCGTCGATGCGCCCGAAGATGCCCTGCGGCAGCCGCGGGTAGGTGCGCCCGCACGGGTTGGGCTCGTTCGTCCACAGTGTCAGGTCGCCCGACAGCAGGCGGATCATCGGCTGGCTGGTGCGCTCGAGGTGCGTGTAGACCGGCGTGCCGCGCTCGCCGTAGGGCACGCGGCGCATGGTCTGCGGGTCGCACACCTCGGTGTAGACAATGTCCTGCCAGCACAGCATGCCCTGGCTGGTCTGCTCGGTGCCGGCGACGTTCATGAACGGCGACATCTCGGCCATCGAGCCGCAGTCGTAGACGCGCGCGCCGTAGGTGTCCTCGATGCGGTCCTTCACGCCCGGCACCGAGGCGCCGGGCTCGCCCGAGAAGAACAGGCACTTCAGGCCGAAGTCGCGCGGGTCGAGCTTCTCCTCGCGCGCCACCTCGGCGAGGTGGATGGCATAGCTCGGCGTGCCGTAGAAGGCGGCGGGCTTCATCGTGTGCAGCCACTGCGCCAGCCGCGCGCTCATGCCGGGCGCGCCGGCGCCGAACGGGAAGGCCTTGGCGCGCAGCCGCTCCGCCCCGGCTAGCGCGCCCCAGCTGCCGAGGTACAGGCTGAAGATCGCTGCGACGCACACCATGTCGCCGGGGCGGATGCCCATGCCCCACATGATGCGGGCGTGCGCGTTGGCGATGGCGCGCCAGTCGGCGCGGCCGATGCCGAAGGCGGTCGGCCGGCCGGTCGTGCCGCTGGTGCCGTGCACGTGGAAGATCTCGCTGTCGGGCACGCACAGGTAGTCGCCGAACGGCGGGTGCGCCGACTGCGACGCGCGCAGGTCGGCCTTGGTGACGACCGGCACGCGCGTCTCGAAGTCCTCCAGCGTCTTCAGCTGGCTTGGGTGGAAGCCCGCCTCGTCCCACTTGCGGCGGTAGAACGGCGCGTGCTCCCAGGCATAGGCGCAGACCTGCTTGAGCCGCTCGAGGATCGCGAGCTCGCGCTCGGCGGCGGGCATCGTCTCGCGGCGCGGGAACCACCAGCGGCTGTCGGCCGGCGGCAGGTAGTCCTCGTCGTAGGCGACGGGGAAGGACCATTGCTCCATGGAATTTCCGTCTTTCTCCGGCTCCCGCGCGCGGGAGCGGGCCTGTGTGAGGGGATTCAGCGCGCGCCGCGCTCTTGCACCAGCCGGCGGATCGAGTCGACGATCGCCTGCGGCGGCGTGTCCTGCAGCAGCACTTCGCGCACGCCCATGCCGCGGATGGCGGCGACGTCCTCGTCGGGCATGACGCCGCCGGCGACGACGATCAGGTCGTCGGCGCCGCGCTCGGCGAGCAGCCGGAACAGCTTCGGGAACACGGTCAGCTGCACGCCCGACAGCAGGCTCACGCCGAGCACGTCGACGTCTTCCTGGATCGCGGTGTTGACCACCTCCTCGGGGGTGCGGTGCAGGCCGGAGTAGATGACGTCCATGCCGGCGTCGCGCAGCGTGCGCGCGACGACCTTGACGCCTCGGTCATGGCCGTCGAGGCCGACCTTGGCGAGCAGGACGCGGATCGGGGAGGAATTCATGGCGGGCGGTGTGAGGGCTGGCGACGCGATCCACTATCGTATACAGTATTCTGAATGTCAAGCGCAACCCCGAGGCCCACGCCATGGAATCGCTGAAGCCGGCCCGCACGCTGGTCGAGCAGGCCTACGAGCGCATCCTCGACGCCATCTGCGAGGGCTCGCTGGCGCCCGGCGAGCGCGTCACCCAGGACGAGCTGGCCGCGCGCCTGTCGGTGTCGCGCCAGCCGGTGATGACGGCGCTGGGCCTGCTGCGGCAGCAGGGCTTTCTCGTCGAGCACGGCCGCCGCGGGCTGCAGGTGGCGCCGGCCGACCGCGCGCGCTTCGACGCGATCTACCAGTTCCGCTCGGCTGTCGAGCCGCTCGCGGCGTCGCTCGCC
>JBLMVT010000272.1:0-6594 GCA_050256835.1 Betaproteobacteria bacterium
CCGGGCCGTATCGCCGCGCAGGAACGGCGACATCACGCGCTCGAAGAAGCGGTGCAGGCGCGAATCCGCACCCGCCTCGGCGTGCTCCGCGTGGCCGTGCGACAGCAGCCGTTTCGACAGCCACGGCGTGAACATCAGCGCGATGGCGGACGCCGCGGCGCTCGTCGAGCAGCGGCCGGAAGATGCCCTCGAACAGCGGCGCGAGGCGACCGGAGAGGCCGGACGGGGCGTGCGCGGCCGCGCCCACGGCGCCCTTGCCATGCTTCATCCACAACCGAGCCAGCCACGGCGTGACGACGAACGCCACCGCCAGCGACAGCAGCATGCCCATGCTCGCGTTGATCGGGATCGGGCTCATGTACGGCCCCATCAGCCCGGTCACGAAGGCCATCGGCAGCAGCGCCGCGATCACGGTCAGCGTCGCGAGGATGGTCGGCCCGCCGACCTCGTCGACCGCGCCGGGGATCAGCTCCGTGAGCCGCTTGTCCGGGTGCAGCGCCTGATGGCGGTGGATGTTCTCGACCACGACGATCGCGTCGTCGACCAGGATGCCGATCGAGAAGATCAACGCGAACAGCGACACGCGGTTGAGCGTGAAGCCCCACGCCCAGGAGGCGAACAATGTCACCGTCAGCGTCAGGATGACCGCGCTGCCGACGATCGCCGCCTCGCGCCGGCCGAGCGCGACGAACACCAGCGCGACGACCGAGGCGGTGGCGAACAGCAGCTTCTGGATCAGCTTGATCGCCTTGTCGTTGGCGGTCGCGCCGTAGTTGCGCGTCTCGGCGACGCGCACCTCGGCGGGGATCACCGTGTTGCGCAGCACCGCGACGCGACCCATCACGGCATCGGCGACGCTGATCGCGTTTTCGCCGGGCTTCTTGGTGACGGCGATCGTCACCGCCGGGTATTCGCCGCCGTTCCTGCCGGCCACGCCGTGCCAGACGTAGCGCTCGGGCGGCGGCGCGCCGTCGCGCACGTTCGCCACATCCTGCAGGAACACCGGCCGGCCGCCCTGCGCGCCGACCACCAGCTCGCCGACATCGCGCGCGTCGCGCAGGAACGGGCCGGCTTCGAGCGCGATCGCGCGGTTGCCCTCGAGCAGGTCGCCGAGCGGCGCACCGGCGTTGGCCGAGGCGAGCGCGTTGCGCAGGTCGGCGACGGTGACGCCGCTGCCGGCCATGCGCGCCGGGTCGAGCTCCACCAGCACGGCACGACCCGGGCCGCCGATGGTCGTCACCTCGCGCGTGCCGGGCACGCGCTTCAGGTCGGCCTCGATGCTGTGGGCGACGCGCTCGAGGTCGTAGGCGCCGGCGTCGGGCCGCGTGGCGTACAGCGTGAGCGTGACGATCGGCACGTCGTCGACACCCTTGGGCTTGATGATGGGCGCGCCCACGCCCAGCCCGCGCGGCAGCCAGTCGGCGTTGCTGTTGACGGTGTCGTACAGCCGCACCAGCGCGTCGATGCGCGGCACGCCGACCTTGAACTGCACGGTGATGATCGCCAGCCCGGGCCGCGACACCGACATCACGTGCTCGATGCCGGCGATCTGCGCCAGCACCTGTTCGGCGGGCGTGGCGACCATCTGCTCGACGTCGGCCACCGCCGCGCCCGGGAACGGGATCAGCACGTCGGCCATCGTCACGTTGATCTGCGGCTCCTCCTCGCGCGGCGTGACGAGCACGGCGAACACGCCGAGCAGCAGCGCGACCAGCGCCAGCAGCGGCGTGATCTGCGCGGCCTGGAAGTAGGCCGCGATGCGGCCCGACACGCCGAGCGCCGGCGCCTCGCTCACCGGGGGCCTCATCGCGTCGCGCGCGCCGCGGCCTGCGGGTCGATCACGACCCGGTCGCCGGCCGACACGCCCGACAGCACCTCGACCGACTCGCCCTGCGCGCGGCCGAGCCGCACCTGGCGCAGCAGCGGGCGGCCTTCGCCGTCGAGCACGTAAAGGCCGGTCATCTCGGCACGGCGTACCACGGCCCTGGTCGGCACCGTCAGCCGGGCGCCGGCAGCGGCCGCTGCGGGCAGCCAGGCGCGCGCGAACATGCCCGGCGTGACGCCGGCGGTGCCGGCCGGCAGGTCGAGGCGGATCTGCCCGGTGTGGGTGGCGGCATCGACGATCGGCAGCACGGTCGTGCGCGCGGGATTCATCCAGCGCCGCTCGGCCGGCAGGCCGGGCAGCTCGGCACGCACGGCGTCGCCGGCCCCCAGGCGCGCCAGCACCGTCTGCGGCACGGCCGCAGTGACGCGCAGCGCCTGCGGGTCGTAGACGGTGAGCAACGGCCGGCCCGGCATCGCCATGTCGCCGAGCGAGACCGGCACGTCGGCGACGACGCCGGCGTACGGCGCGTTCACCACGTAGAAGCCGGACTGCGTGCGTACCGCCTGCGCGCCGGCAAGCTGGGCGGCGACCTGCGCCCGGGTGGCATCGAATTCGGCCTGCGCGCGATCGAGCGCGGCCCGGCTGATGTATTGCTGCTCGAACAGCTGGCGCTGGCGCTCCAGTTCGCGCTTCGCCAGCTCGAGTTGCGCGCGCGCCGCTTGCACCTGTGCGTCGCTGGCGGCCGCGCTCTGCTCGGCGGCGCGGGCGTCGATGCGCAGCAGCAGCTGGCCGGCCTTGACGATGTCGCCGGGCTTGACCGCCAGCTCGACGATCGGGCCCGCCACCTGCGCGGCGATCACCGTCTGGCGCAGCGCCTCGACGACGCCGTCGAAGCTGGCCGGCTCGGCAGCCGGGGCGGCAGCGACGGCGGCGGTCGGCAGCCGCGGCGGCGCATCGGTCGAGGCCATGGCCGGCAGCGCGGCCCACGCCACGCCGGCCGACATCGCCAGGATCACCACACCACGCTCGAACATGCCCGCTCCCGAGTACCGCGCCCGCCCCGTGTCGAAAACCGCTGGCGTTGCGTCATTCATTGTTTTATTATTTAGCTACACAGCTAAATTGTCAAGCAACGATCTTCGAGGCATCGCACAATGGGCCTGACCACTCTCCCTCCGTGTCCGAGCATGAAGGACCTGCCGCCCGAAGCGCTGGATCAAGTCGCGGCCTATTTTCAGGTGCTGTCCGAGCCGACCCGGTTGACGCTGCTCAACCTGTTGCGCGCGGGCGAGCGCAACGTCGGCGAGCTGGCGCAGGCGACCGGCTACACCGCCGCCAACGTGTCGCGCCACCTGGCGCTGCTGACCCGGCACGGCTTCCTGGCGCGCGAAAGCCGTGGCACCGCCGCCTACTACCGCATCGCCGACCCGTCGGTGTACGCGCTGTGCGACCTGGTGTGCGGCAACATCGCGCGACGCCTCGAGGCGTCGGCGCCGCGCCGCGAGGCATTCGTACGCGGCGTGCAAGCCGCGCACCGGCGCGCGCGGCGCTGAGGCGCGAACGCCGTCAGCCGACCGCCAGCCGCTCGCGGAACATCAGCACCAGGTCGGTCTTGACGACGTGGCCGAGCAGTCGGCCGTCGGCGTCGACCACCGGCAGCCGCTCGCCGGGATGGGTGGCAAACACCTCGAGCACCTGCCACAGCGGCGTCGTGTCGGTCACGCGCGGGTAGTCCGAGCGCAGCAGCGCGGCCGGCCACGGCCCGGCGGCGCCGCTCGCCTCGCGGCGCAGCAGCGGCGCAAGGTCGTGCATGGCGACGGCACCGAGGAAGCGGCGTTGCGCGTCGAGCACATAGACATGCTGCCAGCGCCAGCGCGCGAACGCCTCTTCGAGCTCTTGCAGCGTCTGCCCGGCGCGCACGGTAGGCGCGCCCGGGCGCAGCAGGTCGGCGGCCATCGTCAGCGCCGGCGCATGTGGCGAGGCGGCGTGCGCGGCGGCGTAGATCGACGCCGGCCGCAGCACGCGCGAGACCGAGTAGGCCAGCACGCACACCAGCATCAGCGGCACGACGACCGCGTAACTCTCCGTCATCTCGAAGATCATCAGCACCGACATCAGCGGCGCGTGAGTGCAGGCCGACAGGAAGGCGCCCATACCGATAGCCACGCTGGCCGAGCCGTGTAGCGCGCCGGGCAGCAGCGCGTGCACCGCAGCGCCGAACAGCGCACCGGCGACCGCACCGACGAACAGCGTCGGCGTGAAGATGCCGCCGACGGCGCCCGAGCCCGTCGTCGCCGCCACCGCCACCAGCTTGAGCGCGAGCACGGTGAGCAGCGTGCTCCCCAGCCAGCCGCCGCCGAGGATCGAGTTGACGACGCTGTATCCATTGCCCCAGACGTCCGGGCTGGCGATCGAAACCGCGCCGACGACCAGGCCGCCGAGGCCCAGGCGCAGCGCGAGCGGCGCACGCCAGCGCGCGAACAGGTCGCGCGCGCGGTCGAGCAGCCCCAGGTACAGCGGCGCGAGCAATCCGGCGGCCAACCCCAGCGCCCCGAGCAGCAGCGTGCCCGCGCCCGCGGGCAACGTGAAGCTGGGCATGCGGTACACCGGCGCGAACCCGACCAGCCCGCTGGACGTGAGGTTGGCGGCGAAGGCGGCGACCAGCAGCGGCCCCAGGCTCTCGATAGCCAGAGAGCGCAGTACGATCTCGGCAACGAACAGCGCGCCCGCGATGGGCGCGTTGTAGGCCGTGGCCACGCCGGCCGCCGCGCCGCAGGCAACCATCAGCCGGCGTCGCGGCACCGGTGCATCGCGCCAGCGGCCGATCAGCGAACCGGCCAGCGCCGCCAGTTGCACCATCGGCCCCTCGCGGCCGATCGCGCCGCCGCTGGCGACCGTCGCCGCCGACGACAGTGCGCGCAGGCACGAGGCGCGTACGCCGAGGTTGCCATCGCCCAGCGCGATCGCCTCCATGTAGTCGCTGCCCTTGGCGCCGCTGCCGACGCGGCGCGCCCAGGCGAGCACCGCGCCGGCGATCGCGCCGCCGATGGCCGGCATCAGCAGGCGCTGCCACCAGGCCAGGCCCGCCGCGATGTGCACCAGCCCTTCGCCGCGGCCGTAGAGCACGCGCTCGGCGAGGAAGACACCTTCGCGAAAGCCGATCGTCGCCAGTGCGCCGAGCACGCCGATCAGCCCGGCCCACAGCAGCGTGATCTGCCATTCCGACGGGCGCAGGCGATCGGTGGCGAGGAGGCGAAGGCCGAGCAGGAAGCGCATGCGCGACGCATGGTAGCCGGCGCCGGTGCTATCGTCGTGCGCACCATGGGCTACCGGCACAGCGTCGGCGGCGTGCGCTACGCCTTCGACGACCTGAAGACGCTGCTGGCGCGCGCCTCGCCGCTGCGCTCGGGAGACGTGCTGGCCGGCGTGGCGGCGACGAGCGCCGCCGAGCGCATGGCCGCGCGGATGGCGCTGGCCGAGCTGCCGCTGGCGACGTTCCTCGACGAGGCGCTGGTGCCGTACGAGGACGACGAGGTGACGCGGCTGATCGTCGACCGCCACGATGCCCCTGCGTTCGCCCCCGTCGCATCGCTCACCGTCGGCGAACTGCGCGACTGGCTGCTGCTCGACACGACCGACGGCGAGGCGCTCGCGCAAGCGGCACGCGGCCTCACGCCCGAGATGGTCGCGGCGGCGAGCAAGCTGATGCGCAACCAGGACCTGATCGCCGTCGCGCGCAAGTGCCGCGTCGTCACCCGCTTTCGCAACACGCTCGGCCTGCCCGGCCGGCTGGCGGTTCGGCTGCAGCCCAACCACCCGACCGACGACCCGCGGGGCATCGCCGCGTCGATGCTCGACGGCCTGCTGTACGGCGCTGGCGACGCGGTGGTCGGCATCAACCCGGCCGCCGACAGCGTCGGCGCGGTGTGCGACCTGCTGGCGCGGCTCGACGCCGTGCGCGAGCGCTTCGCGATCCCGATGCAGCACTGCGTGCTGACGCACGTCACCAATCAGATCGAGGCCATCGCGCGCGGCGCGCCGGTCGACCTGGTGTTCCAGTCGATCGCCGGCACCGAGGCCGCCAACCGCGCCTTCGGCATCGACCTGGCGCTGCTGCGCGAAGCCCGCGACGCCGCGCTGGCGCTCGGGCGCGGCACCGTCGGCGACAACCTCATGTACTTCGAGACCGGCCAGGGCTCGGCGCTGTCGGCCAATGCGCACCACGGCATCGACCAGCAGACCTGCGAGGCGCGCGCCTACGCGGTGGCGCGCGAGTTCGCGCCGCTGCTGGTCAACAGCGTGGTCGGCTTCATCGGCCCCGAGTACCTCTACGACGGCAGGCAAATCGTGCGCGCCGGGCTCGAGGACCACTGCTGCGCCAAGCTGCTCGGCCTGCCGATGGGCGTCGACGTCTGCTACACGAACCACGCCGAGGCCGACCAGGACGACATGGACACGCTGCTCACGCTGCTCGGGGTGGCCGGCGTCAACTTCGTGATGGGCGTGCCCGGCGCCGACGACGTCATGCTCGGCTACCAGAGCACCTCGTTCCACGACGCGCTCTACCTGCGCGAGGCGCTGGGGCTGAAGCGCGCCCCCGAATTCGAGGCCTGGCTCGAGCGCATGCGCATCACCGACGCCGCCGGCCGCATCGCCTCCCGCGCGCCCGCGCAGGCGCTGCTCGAAGCGATGCCCGGGCTGGCCGATGGCTGACGACGGCGCGCTGGTGCAGCGCGACCCGTGGACCGCGCTGCGCCGCCTTACACCGG
>JBLMVT010000273.1:0-3361 GCA_050256835.1 Betaproteobacteria bacterium
GGCGCAGCATGCGCATCAGCTGCTCGGCGCGCGCGTTGGCGTCCTTCAGGTCGGCGAGGAACTTCCAGAACGCGTAGCGGTAGCCCATCGACCAGAGCACGCCGCAGCGCAGGTTCTCGAAGACCGACAGGCGCGTGAACAGGTTCGACACCTGGAAGCTGCGCGCCAGGCCGAGGCGGTTGATCTCGTAGGGCCGCATGCCGTCGATGCGCCGGCCGTTCAGCTCGATCTCGCCGCTCGTCACGCCGAAGCGCCCGCTGACCAGGTTGAACAGCGTCGACTTGCCGGCGCCGTTCGGCCCGATCACGGCGACGCGCTCGCCCTTGCCCACCGCCAGGCTCGCGCCGCGGATGATCTCGGTCTTGCCGAACGACTTGCGGACGTCACGCAGCTGCAGAGCGTAGCTCACGGCGCGGCGCCCCCGACCCGTCCGAGGGCGCTCTGGTCGACCTCGGCTTGCTCGCCTTCGATGCCCGCCCCCTGGCGACGCTGCAGCACCTCCTCGATCTCGACGTGCACCTGCGCCCAGCGCGGCACGAAGGCGCGGCGCGCGCGCTCCAGCAGCGCCGCGCCGACCGCCAGCGCGGCGCACGCGCCGAGCCAGCTCGCGGCGTGCGCGGTGTCGAGCGTCAGGCCGAACAAGCGCAGGGTCGAGCCCTGCGCGGCGTCGAGCTGCAGGTGGTAGATCATCTCGACGAGCGCGACGAAACCGGCCAGCGCGAGCGCGCCGCTCGCCGCCAGCGCGAGATAGGCCGGCGCCAGCCGGCCGAACTTGCCGAAGCGCGCGACGCGCAGGTTGATCACGACGAGGCTGGCCAGCCCACCGGGCGCGAACATCACCATCAGCAGGAACAGCACGCCGAGGTAGAGCTGCCAGGCCTTGGTCACCTCGGAGAAGACGACGAAGGCGAGCACCATCATCACGCCGCCGAGGATCGGTCCGAAGAAGAAGGTCGCGCCGCCGAGGAAGGTGAAGAACAGGTACAGGCCCGAGCGCGTCGCGCCGACGACCTCGGCCGTGGCGATCTCGAACGACAGCGCGTACATCCCGCCGGACACACCGGCGAAGAAGCCCGCGATCGCGAACGCGAGGAAGCGCACGCGCTGCGCGCTGTAGCCGATGAACTCGACGCGCTCCGGGTTGTCGCGCACCGCGTTGAGCATGCGGCCCAGCGGCGTGCGCGTGAAGGCGTACATCGCCGCCGTGCACACGAAGGTGTAGATCGCGAGCAGGTAGTAGACCTGGATCTGCGGCCCGAAGCTGATGCCGAGGAACGGCTTGCCCGCCGCACGGTTGGCCGACACGCCGCCCTCGCCGCCGAAGAACTCGGGAACCATCAGCGCCATCGCGAACACCAGCTCGCCGATGCCCAGCGTGATCATCGCGAAGGTCGTGCCCGCCTTGCGCGTGGTGACGAAGCCGAGCAGCAGCGCGAACACCAGCCCGGTCAGCCCGCCGACGACCGGCACCAGGCTCATCGGCAGCACCAGCGTGCCGTCGCCGATCGCGCGCATCGCATGCACGGCCATGAACGACGCCAGCCCGCTGTAGACCGCGTGGCCGAAGCTGAGCATGCCGCCCTGACCGAGCAGCATGTTGTACGACAGGCAGGCGACGATGGCGATGCCGACCTGCGACAGCAGGCTGAGTTCGAAGTTGCTGCGAAAGCCCAGCGGCAGCAGCAGCAGCAAGAGGGCGAAGCCGCCCCAGGTGACGAGGCGCCCGGCGTTCATGAGAGCGCCGTTCCGCGCGCCTTCGCGTTCACGCTCGTTCCAGCCCGCGGCGAGACGCCGCGGGCGTTCGCGAGGCACGAAGCCCCGAGCAGTCGGACCTTCGTGTCCACGCTCACCCTTCCCTCGTTCCGAGCAGACCCTTGGGCCGGAAGATCAGCATCAGCACCAGGAACAGGTAGGGCAGGATCGGCGCGACCTGCGACACCGTGAGCCGCGCCAGTGAGTGCTGCCCGGCCGGCAGGCCGAGCGCGGCCAGGGCGCCGCCCAGCGAGTAGTCGAGCGCCACCGCGAAGGTCTGGATCACGCCGATCGCCAGCGAGGCGATGAAGGCGCCAGCCAGCGACCCCATGCCGCCGATGACGACGACGACGAAGATCACCGGCCCGACCGTGGCCGCCATCGCCGGCTCGGTGACGAAGGTGGAGCCGCCGATCACGCCGGCTAGCCCGGCCAGCGCGGCGCCGAAGCCGAACACCAGCATGAACACGCGCGGCACGTTGTGGCCGAGCGCCTCGACCATCTCCGGATGCGTGAGCGCGCTCTGGATGACGAGGCCGACGCGCGTGCGCGTCAGCAGCAGCCACACCGAGAGCAGCATCGCCAGCGCGACCAGCATCATGAAGGCCCGCGTCGCCGGGAACGGCGAGCACACCACGCGCAGGGTCGCGTCGGCGGCGCTGCACAGCGCGCTCGGCGCCGCGCCGGCGACCAGCGACAGGCCGTCGCGCGACGAGTTGACGATCGTGAATGCCGGCCCGCGCAGCAGCTCGGGCGGCGCGAACTCGACCGCCGTGCGGCCGAAGATCAGCTGCACGACCTCGACGATGACGAACGACAGTCCGAAGGTGATGAGCAGCTCGGGCACGTGGCCGAACTTGTGCACGCGGCGCAGGCACCAGCGCTCGAACAGCGCGCCCAGCACGCCGACGGCCAGCGGCGCGACGATCAGCGTCGGCCAGAAGCCGACCGCCTTCGCCACGGCGTAGGCCACGTAGGCGCCCATCATGTAGAAGCTGGCGTGCGCGAAGTTGAGCACGCCCATCATGCTGAAGATCAGGGTCAGCCCCGAACTCAGCATGAACAGCAACAGGCCGTAGCTCAGCCCGTTGAGCATTGAGATGGTGAAGAACTCCATCGCCCGGCGCGGTTGGCCGACGAAGCCCGCCGCGCCGCCACGGCGCGGCGGGGGCGCGGCTCAGGCCCCCGGCCGCTTCATCTGGCAGCTCGTCGGCGTGCTCGACACGTAGTTGGGGTACTCGGCCACGGGCGCCAGCGTCATGCCGGTGTTCTCGATGCTGTAGGTGTGCTTCGCATCGACCTTCTGCCACACCGTGATGTACAGCGGCTGCTGCAGCTGGTGGTCGGACTTGCGCATCTCGACCTCGCCGCCGAACATGCTCTTCCACTTCAGGCCCTCGAGCGCGGCAGCGACCTTCAACGGGTCGGTCGAGCCGCTCTTGGCCATCGCCGCCGACAGCGATTCGAGCATGCGATAGATCGAGCCGGTGTAGAAGTCGTCGTTGTACTTCTGCTTGAACTCGAGGCCCCACTGGTCGTAGACGCCGCCCATGTTGGCGGCGCTGTAGGCGACCTGGTAGACCTTGCCCTCGCCGTTGTGGCCGAGCGC
>JBLMVT010000274.1:0-2825 GCA_050256835.1 Betaproteobacteria bacterium
GTCAGGCCCTCGCCCTCGAGCCGGTACTTGCCGTCCTTGTAGAACTCGCTGGCCGCGCAGTCGAGGCCGAGCGCGACCTGGGTGCCGGCCGTGTAGCCGGCCTGGTCGATCGCCTCGAGGATGAGCTGGATCGCCGCCTCGTGGCTGGCCACGCTGGGCGCGAAGCCGCCCTCGTCGCCGACCGCGGTGCTCATCTTGCGGCCGTCGATGATCTTCTTAAGCGCATGGAACACCTCGGCGCCCCAGCGCACCGCCTCGCGGAACGAAGGCGCGCCGACCGGGATGATCATCAGTTCCTGCAGGTCGAGGTTGTTGTTGGCGTGGGCGCCGCCATTGACGACGTTCATCATCGGCACCGGCATCTGCATCGCGCCCGAGCCGCCGAAGTAGCGGTACAGCGGCAGCCCCGATTCCTCGGCCGCCGCGCGCGCCACCGCCATGCTGACGGCCAGCGTCGCGTTGGCGCCGAGCCGGCTCTTGTTGTCGGTGCCGTCGAGGTCGATCAGCGTGCGGTCGAGGAAGGCCTGCTCGGAGGCGTCGAGCCCGAGCACGGCCTCGCTGATCTCGGTGTTGACGTGCTCGACCGCGCGCAGCACGCCCTTGCCACCGTAGCGGGACTTGTCGCCGTCGCGCAGCTCGATCGCCTCGCGCGAGCCGGTCGACGCCCCCGAGGGCACCGCCGCGCGGCCCATGGTGCCGGACTCCAGCAGCACGTCGCATTCGACGGTCGGGTTGCCGCGGCTGTCGAGGATCTCCCGTCCCACGATATCGACGATGGCACTCATTGACTTCCTTTGCGATGGATCGGACTCAGACCGGGGCGGCGACGCCCTCGACCAGGACCAAGTTGAAGTATTCGGTCGCTCCGGCGCGCTTCTCGCGCGCCGCGCGGTACATCTCGCCGTCATACCAGGCCTTGGCCTGCTCGTAGCTCGGGAAGCGCAGCACGGCCACGCGGTGCGGCCGCCAGTCGCCCTCCAGCGCCTCCTGGCGGCCGCCGCGCGTGAGGTATTCGCCGCCGCCGGCCTTCACCGCCGCCGGCGCCGCCGCCATGTAAGCCTTGTAGCGCTCCGGGTCGGTGATGTGCATCTCGGCGATCACGTAGGCAGCGGGCATGGCGGGCTCCTTCGACGGGTCAGCAGGGGAAGTCGTTCTCGAGCAGGGGCCGCGACTTGACGACGCGGTCGAGCGCGACGAGCTGCTCGAGCAGGGCCTTCATGTGCTTCAGAGGCACCGCGTTCGGACCGTCGGACAGCGCCTTGGCCGGGTCGGGGTGCGTCTCCATGAACACGCCGGCGACGCCGGCGGCCACCGCCGCACGCGCCAGCACCGGCACGAACTCGCGCTGCCCGCCGCTCGACGTGCCCTGGCCGCCGGGCAGCTGCACCGAATGCGTCGCGTCGAACACGACCGGCGCGCCGGTCTCGCGCATGATCGCCAGCGAGCGCATGTCGGAGACGAGGTTGTTGTAGCCGAAGCTCGCGCCGCGCTCGCAGGCCATGAACACGTCGTCGGGCAGGCCCTTCTCGCGGGCTGCGGCGCGCGCCTTGTCGATCACGTTCTTCATGTCGTGCGGCGCGAGGAACTGGCCCTTCTTGATGTTGACCGGCCGGCCGCTCTGCGCGACGGCGCGGATGAAATCCGTCTGCCGGCACAGGAAGGCGGGGGTCTGCAGCACGTCGACGACGGCCGCCACCTCGGGCACCTGGCCTTCCGTGTGCACGTCGGTCAGCACCGGCACGCCGATCTCCCGCTTCACCTTGGCGAGGATCTCGAGCCCGCGCTGGCGCCCCGGCCCGCGGAACGACGTGCCGCTGGAGCGGTTGGCCTTGTCGTAGCTCGACTTGAAGATGAACGGCATGCCGAGCGCGGCGGCGATCTCCTTCAGCCGGCCGGCGACGTCGAGCTGGAGCTGCTCGCTCTCGACGACGCAGGGGCCGGCGATGAGGAACAGGGGCTGGTCGAGGCCGACGGGAAATCCGCAGAGGTTCATGCTTTCCCGTCATGCCCGCGTATGACAGAGCGGGTCATGCCAGCGCCTTCTCCCTGCGGCCGCGCAGCTCGGCCTGGTGGGCCAGCGCGGCGCGGATGAAGCCGATGAACAGCGGATGCCCGTCCCAGGGGGTGCTCTTGAACTCGGGGTGGAACTGCACGCCGACGAACCAGGGGTGCACGCTCCTGGGCAGCTCGACGATCTCGGTCAGCTTCTCGCGCTGGGTGAGCGCCGAGATCACCAGGCCGGCGGCCTGCAGCCGGTCGAGGTAGTGCTCGTTGGCCTCGTAGCGGTGGCGGTGGCGCTCGGTGACGACGTCGCCGTAGATCTCGTGCGCCAGCGTGCCGGGCTTCACGTCGGAGCTCTGCGCGCCCAGGCGCATCGTGCCGCCGAGGTCGGAGCTGGCGTCGCGCTTCTGGATCGAGCCGTCGCGGTCCTGCCATTCGTCGATCAGGGCGATCACGGGGTGCGGTGTGGCCGGGTCGAACTCGGTCGAGTTGGCGCGCTCGAGGCCGGCCTTGTGGCGCGCGTACTCGATCGTCGCGACCTGCATGCCCAGGCAGATGCCGAGGTAGGGGATGCGGTGCTCGCGCGCGTACTGCGCCGCGCTGATCTTGCCCTCGACGCCGCGCACGCCGAAGCCGCCGGGCACCAGCACGGCGTCGCAGCGCTCGAGCAGCGCGGCGACGGTGTCGGGGGCGAGCGTCTCGGAGTCGACGTACTCGATGTTGACCTTGGCGTGGTTGTGGATGCCGGCGTGGCGCAGCGCCTCGTTGAGCGACTTGTACGAGTCCGACAGCTCGGTGTACTTGCCGCACATCGCGATCGTCAC
>JBLMVT010000275.1:0-3079 GCA_050256835.1 Betaproteobacteria bacterium
ACCAGAGCGACGCCGTGCTCGACGCAATGGACAGCTGGAACAAGGGCACGCACGGCAAGAGCGGACTGGTCGACCGCGTGCGGGCGTCGACCGTCGACGAGGCCGAGGCCGAGCGCCGCGTTCTCGAGTTCGTGTCGCGCTACTGTGCGAAGCGCACCTCGCCGATGTGCGGCAACAGCATCTGCCAGGACCGGCGCTTCCTTGCCAAGGACATGCCCGCCCTCGAGGGCTGGTTCCACTACCGCAACCTCGACGTGAGCACGCTCAAGGAACTGGCGCGGCGCTGGCAGCCCGGCATCATGGCCGGCTTCAGGAAGCAGCAGTCGCACACCGCGCTGGCCGACATCCACGAGTCGATCGACGAGCTGGTCTACTACCGCGCGCACCTGCTGAAGTAGCGTCGGCTACAATGCGCCTTCACGCGGGCCTCTCGGCCCGCGTGTCGTTCATCCCCTCTGACCCGTTCGAAGCTCTGGCTCGGGTGAGCGGACGCGGCGCCACCGGCGCGGCGCCCGCGGTCGGCGGCGATGCCGTCGCTTCGCTCCCGCGGCGACTCACCTCAGCGGCGCCTGCCCATCGCGGCGGCGCTGCCTTTGCTTCGACCCATGACATCCGAATCGAATTTCGCGGCCCTCGGGCTGCACCCCGCCGTCGCCCGCGCGCTCGCCGACGCCGGCTACACCCGGCCCACCGAAGTGCAGGCGCGCGCCATTCCTGCCGCCCTGCAGGGCCGCGACCTGATGGTCTCGTCGGCGACCGGCAGCGGCAAGACCGCGGCCTTCGTCGTGCCGGCGCTCGAACGCGTGCTGGCGGCGCGCGCTGCCGCGGCGCCGCCGCGCAGCACCGGCCCGCGCGTGCTGGTGCTGACGCCGACGCGCGAGCTGGCGCTGCAGGTTGCACGCGCGGCCACGACCTACGGGCGCCACGTGCCGGGGCTGCGCGTGGCCAGCGTCGTCGGCGGCGTGCCCTACGGGCTGCAGCTGCGCCAGCTGCGCGGGCCGCTCGACCTGCTGATCGCGACGCCGGGCCGGCTGCTCGACCACCTGGGCAGCGGCAAGGCGCAGCTCGGGCAGGTCGAACTGCTGGTGCTCGACGAGGCCGACCGCATGCTCGACATGGGCTTCATCGACGACATCCGCGCCATCGTCGAGCAGACGCCGCCGGCGCGCCAGACGCTGATGACCAGCGCGACCTTCGCCGGCCACGTCGGCCGGCTCGCGCAGCAGCTGCTGCGCGAGGCCGAGCGCATCGAAGTCGACTCGCACACCGAGCGCCACGAGCACATCACGCAGCGCCTGCACTGGGCCGACGACTTCGCGCACAAGAACGCGCTGCTCGACCACATCCTGACCGAGCGCGACGTCGAGCAGGTGCTGGTATTCACGAGCACGCAGCGCGACGCCGACCGGCTGGCCGACCGGCTCGCCGAGTTCGGCCACAAGGTCGCGGCGCTGCACGGCGCGATGCCTCAGGGGCGGCGCAACCGCACGCTGGCGGCGCTGCGCCGCGGCGAGCTGCGCGTGCTGGTGGCCACCGACGTGGCGTCGCGTGGCATCGACGTGCCGGCGATCAGCCACGTCGTCAACTACGGCCTGCCGATGAAGGCCGAGGACTACGTGCACCGCATCGGGCGCACCGGTCGCGCCGGCCGCCAGGGGCTGGCGGTGACACTGGCCGAGCGCATGGACGCGCACATGATCCGGCGCATCCAGCAGTTCACGACGCAGCGCATCCCGGTGGCGACGATCGCCGGACTCGAGCCGAAGCGACCCGAGCCGAGCGCAGCGCGCGGCCAGCCGCCGGTGCGGGCCAGGAAACCGGGCCGGCCCGCGCCCGCCCCGTTCAGGCCGCGAGCAGTTCGACCTCGAACAGCAGGGTCGCGTTGGGCGGAATGACGCGACCGGCGCCGCGCGCGCCGTAGCCGAGCTGTGGCGGGATGACGAGGCGGCGCGTGCCGCCGACCTTCATGCCCTGCACGCCCTCGTCCCAGCCGCGGATCACCATGCCGGCGCCCAGGCCGAACTCGAACGGCTGACCGCGGTCCTTGCTCGAATCGAACTTCGCGCCGGCCTGGCCGCTCTCGTACAGCCAGCCGGTGTAGTGCACCGTGACTTGGCGGCCGCTGCGCGCCTCGTCGCCGCTGCCGGTCACGGTGTCTTCGTACTGCAGTCCGCTCGGGGTGGTGTTCATCGCTGTGCTCCGTGATGGGCCGCGCATCATGCCACCGCGTCGCGGGTCGGGCCTTCGACCCAGCGTTCGCGCCACGCCTCGACGCCGGTGCGGAGCAGGTCGCCGATCGTCGCGCCCGCGGCCGGCAGCTCGAGGGCAGCGAGCGCCGCGCGCAGGGCCTCGGGGCCCGGCACGACGGCGCGCGCGCCGTGGCCCTTGGACAGCTTCGCACCGTCGGCGGCGCGCACCAGCGGCGTGTGCAGGTAGCGCGGCATGGGCAGGTCGAGCAGCCGCTGCAGGTGGATCTGGCGCGGCGTGCTGTCGACCAGGTCCTCGCCGCGCACGACATCGCTCACGCCCTGCGCGGCATCGTCGACGACGACCGCGAGCTGATAGGTCCACAGCCCGTCGGCGCGCCGGAGCACGAAGTCACCGACCTCGCGCGTCAGGTTCTGCACCTGCTCGCCCAAGCGGCGGTCGTGCCAGCGCACGACGAGGTCGCCGCCGTCCGGGGCGTCGGTGCGCACGCGCCAGGCGCGCGCTGGCTTGCCGTGCAGCCCGTTGCGGCAGGTTCCGGGGTAGACGCGCTCGGCGTGGCGCGCGCGGCCGGCCAGCGCGCCCTCGATCTCGCGCCGCGTGCAGCCGCATGGGTAGGCCAGCCCGCGCGCGAGCAGATCGTCGAGTGCGGCCTGGTAGGCGCGGTCGCGCGCCGACTGCCGCCACGGCGCCTCGTCGGGCACGAGGCCGCAGCCGGCGAGCTGGGCGGGGATTCGTTCCCCTGCGCCGGCCACGCAGCGCGGCGTGTCGACGTCCTCGATGCGCACCAGCCAGCGCCCGCCGTGGGCGCGCGCATCGAGCCAGCTGGCCAGCGCCGCGGCCAGCGAGCCGGCGTGCAGCGGGCCGGTCGGCG
>JBLMVT010000276.1:0-3713 GCA_050256835.1 Betaproteobacteria bacterium
GTCAGCGGCGACAGCTCGCTCATCTTCAGCACCGCGGTGTTGCCGAACGCCAGCGCCGGGGCGACCTTCCATGTCGCGGTCATGAATGGCACGTTCCACGGGCTGATCAGCGCGCACACGCCGACCGGGTGGTACAGGGTGTAGTTGAGGTGCGTCGGCGTCGGGTAGGTGTGGCCGTCGACGCGCGTGCACATCTCGGCGAAGTAGTGGAAGTTGTCGGCCGCGCGGGGCACGAGCTGCTTGCCCGTCTGCGCGATCGGCTGGCCGGTGTCGCGCGTCTCGGTCGCCGCGAGCTCGGGGACGTGCTGCGCGATCAGCTCGCCGAGCCGGCGCATCAGCCGCGCGCGCTCGGCCGCGGGCTTGCTCGCCCAGGCGGGGAAGGCGGCCTTGGCCGCGGCGACGGCGGCGTCGACCTGCGCCGGGCCGCCGCGCGCCACCTCGGCGAGCACCTCCTGCGTCGCCGGGTTGACGGTCTCGAAGTAATCGCGGCCTTCGACCGCCTTGCCGCCGATCAGATGCTGGATGCGCATGTTCACTCCAGGGCGACGATGGTGTTGACCAGCCGCCCGATGCCTTCGATCTCGCAGACGACCTCGTCGCCGGGGCGGACGTCGATTACGCCCTCGGGCGTGCCGGTGAGGATGATGTCGCCCGGCGCGAGCGTCATGAAGCCGCTCAGGTATTCGATCAGCGATCCGACGCCGTGGATCAGGTCGCGCGTGTTGCCGCGCTGGGTGACGCGGCCGTTGACGGTGGTCGCGAGCTCGAGCCGCGGCGGCCAGTCGACGTCGGCCGCATCGACCAGCCAGGGGCCGAGCGCGGTGCAGGCGTCGCGGTTCTTCACGCGCAGGTTGGGCCGGTACCAGTTCTCGAGGTAGTCGCGGATCGCGTAGTCGTTTGCGACGGTGTAGCCGGCGACGTGCGAGCGCGCGTCCTCGCGCTTGACGTTGCGCGCCGGGCGGCCGATCACGACCGCCAGCTCGCACTCGTAGTGCATGAAGCTCGCGTCCGCCGGCCGCGGCGTGAGGCCGCGGTGGCCGACCAGGGTGTTCGGGCCCTTGAGGAAGACGAGCGGTTCGTCGGCGGCCTTGTTCGCGTCGAACGCGAGCTCCTTCGCGTGGTCGGCGTAGTTCAGCCCGAGCGCGATGATCGTGCCCGGCTCGAGCGGCGGCAACCAGACGACGACGTCCTCGGCGACGACGCGGCCGTCGGCCAGGCGCAGCAGCCCGTCGTCGTGCGGCGTCGCCTCGTGGATCGCGCCGGCCCAGGCGACGCGGGCGCGCTTCACGGCGACTCCCCTTCGGCGACGAGCGCGAAGCGCAGCGTCCCCAGGCCGTCGATGGCGATCGCCGCCCGCTGCCCGGCGCGTGCGCGCGGCGCGCCGGCGGCGACGCCGAGCAGCAGCACGTCGCCCGGCGCGAGCGTCATGAACGCGCTCACGTCGGCGACGAGCTGCGCCACCGGGCGGATCATGCCGGCGGTCGTGGTCGACTGGCGCACGACGCCGTCGAGGCTCACCTGCACGGCCAGCGCGTCGGGGTCGGCCACCGCCTCGCGCGGCACGACGCGCGGGCCGATCGGGCAGAAGCCGTCGCGCGCGCGCAGCCGCACCGAAGGCCGGTAGAAGCTCGTGTGCGGGATGCAGAGGTCGGCGACGATCACGTAGCCGGCGACGCGGTCGAGCGCCTCGACCGCCGTCACCCGGCAGGCGGTGCGGCCGAGCACGATGCCGAGCGTCGCGCCCACCTCGAGTTCCGCGGCCTCGGCCGGCACGGCGACCGCGGCGCCGTCGACGGCTAGCGTGTTGAGCGGCTTGACGTAGAGCACCGGCGCCTTCGGCGGCGCCCGGTAGGGCGGGTGGTGCACGGCCTCGCCCAGCGCCTCGAGCGCGGCGCGCTGGTTCAGCAGCGCGCCGTAGACGCGGCCCGAAAGCCGGTACGGCGGCACCTCGAAAGCCAGGTCGGGCGGGAACACAATGCGGGGCTCCGGCGGCGGCGCGCACGGCGCCGAATTCACTAACACATTAGTAATATAGTGGCAGCCATGTCAGCGAGTCAAGCCGCGCGGCCCGCGCGACGCAAGGGCATCCGGGCCGAGGCACCCGGCCTGGTCCACCGCAACCTCGCGCTGCTGCTGCTGCAGGCGCGCGAGCGGGTGATGGCGCATTTCCGTCCGGTCCTCAACGCGCACGGCCTGACGGAGCAGCAGTGGCGCATCGTGCGCGCGCTTCTCGACGGCGCGCTCGAGCCACGCGAGATCGGCGAGGTCTGCCGCATCTCCAGCCCGAGCCTGGCCGGCGTGCTCGCGCGCATGGACGACCTCGGCCTGGTCGCGCGCAAGCGGCTCGACCACGACGCGCGCCGCGTGCAGGTCACGCTGACGCCCAGGAGCCGGGCGCTGGCGGCGCGCATGGCGCCGCACATCGAGGCCCGCTACGCGCGCATCGAGGCCGAGCTGGGCGAGGAGTTCATCGGCCGGCTGTACGCGGCGCTCGACGAGCTGCTCGACAAGCTGCCGCCCGAGAGCGTCGCCGCCGAGTGAGCGCCGGCGCGACGCCGGCAGTTGACATGCCAACGAGGCTGGAGGAAGCTGCGGCTGCCTGCCGGAGACTGCCGTGACCGTTGCCATACCCGCCGGTGTCGCGAGCGTCGATGTCGACCGCCCTGAGGGACGCACGAGCCGCCGCATGGTCCGCGTGACGCTGATCGCCTGCAACGGCAGCCGCGGCGCGCCCGACGCCGCCCACGGGCAGAGCCTGATGCAGGCCGCGGTGTCGCCGGGCCAGTCGTGCCGGATCCGGCTCTCTGCACTCGACGGCCCCGTCGTGCGGCTGCCGGAGCGCCAGGCATGACGCGCAACCGCGAGCCCGCCGCGCCGGTCGTCGACCTCGACCGCTACGTGCCGGCCTACCTGACCTGGATTGCCAACAAGCTGTCTCGCGGCGCCTCGCAGGCCTACCTCACGACCTTCGGCGTGGGCATCGAGACCTGGCGCATCCTCGTGCTGCTGGCGATCGAGAACTCGATCTCGGCGCAGCGCGTGTCGAAGGTGATCGGCATGGACAAGGCCTCGGTCAGCCGCGCCTTCAAGTCGATGGCCGAGAGCGGGCTGATCGGCATCGCGCTCGACCCGGCCGACGGCCGGCTGCGCATCGCCACGCTGACGGCCAAGGGCCGCAAGCTGCACGACCGCATCCTCGAGGTCGCGCTGCTGCGCGAGCGTGCCTTCCTCGCCGTGCTGACGCCGGCCGAGCGCGACACGCTGATCGGCCTGCTGCGCCGGCTGCACGACAACCTGCCGGCGGTCGAGGCGGCGACCGAGGCGCACCTCGCGCACCAGCACCCGAAGGCGAAGCGGCGCCGCGAGCCATGACGCGCGGCGCCATCGTCATCGTCGGCGGCGGCCATGCCGGCGTGCAGCTGTGCGCGGCGCTGGTCGAGGCCGGCCAGGGCGCGCGCGTGCACCTGGTATGCGACGAACCGCTGCTGCCCTACCAGCGCCCGCCGCTGTCGAAGGCATTCCTGAGGAACCCGCACGAGACGCTGCAGGAGCACCGCAGCGCCGGATGGTTCGCCGAGCACGGCATCGGCGTGCGCCGCGGCGACGCGGCGCAGGCGATCGACCGCGCGCGGCAGGTCGTGCGGCTGGCCTCGGGCGCCGAGCTGCCGTACGAGCGGCTCGTGCTCGCCACCGGGGCGCGGGCGCGCCGGCCG
>JBLMVT010000277.1:0-3889 GCA_050256835.1 Betaproteobacteria bacterium
GCGGACCATCAGGTCGCCGGGAAGCATCCGGTCCGGCACCGAGCCGGCGAACACCGCATTCGGACGAGCCTTGCTCTCGCGGACGACGAAGTCGACCGCCTGCTCGAACGCCTCGCGCGCCGCCTTCAGGCGCCGCGCCGCGCTGCGCGCCGCGGGGCTCGGCCGGTCGGCCAGCCGCGCCTCGGTGGCGGCGACCTGTGCGGCGATCGCCTTCGCGGTGGCGCCGCCGTCGCGCATCGTCTTGCGGCCGACCAGGTCGTTGGCCTGGATCGCCGTCGTGCCCTCGTAGATGGTGAGGATCCTGGCATCGCGGTAGTACTGCGCCGCGCCGGTCTCCTCGATGAAGCCCATGCCGCCGTGCACCTGCACGCCCAGGTTGGTCACCTCGAGGCTCATCTCGGTGCTGTACCCCTTGACCAGCGGCACCATGAATTCGTAGAAGGCCTGGTTCTGCCGCCGCACCTCGGCGTCCGGGTGGGCATGAGCGGCGTCGTGAGCCGCTGCCGTGACCAGCGCCAGGGCACGGCAGCCCTCGGTCAGCGCGCGCATCGTCATCAGCATGCGGCGCACGTCCGGGTGGTGCACGATGGTCGCGCTGCCGGCCACCGAGCCATCGACCGGACGCGACTGCACGCGCTCCTTCGCGTACGCCGCCGCCTGCTGGTAGGCGCGCTCAGCGATCGCGATGCCCTGCACGCCGACCGCGTAACGGGCCGCGTTCATCATGACGAACATGTACTCGAGACCGCGGTTCTCCTGCCCAACCAGGTAGCCCACCGCCCCGCCCTGCTCGCCGAACTGCAGCACCGCCGTCGGGCTGGCCTTGATGCCGAGCTTGTGCTCGATCGACACGCAGTGCACATCGTTGCGCCGGCCCGGCGAGCCGTCGGCGTTCAGCAGGAACTTCGGCACGATGAACAGCGAGATGCCCTTCACGCCCTCGGGCGCGCCGGCGACCCGCGCGAGCACGAGATGGACGATGTTCTCGGCCATGTCGTGTTCGCCGTAGGTGATGAAGACCTTGGTGCCCGAGAGCCGGTAGCTGCCGTCGGGCTGCGGCTCGGCTCGCGTGCGCACCAGCGCAAGGTCGGAGCCGGCCTGCGGCTCGGTCAGGTTCATCGTGCCGGTCCAGCGCCCCTCGATCATCTTCGGCAGCCAGGTGCGCTGCTGCTCGGGCGAGCCGGCGGTGAGCAATGCCTCGATCGCGCCGTCGGTGAGCAGCGGGCACAGCGCGAAGCTGAGATTGGCGCCGTTGAGCATCTCGCTGCAGGCCGCGCCGATGGCCTTCGGCAGCCCCTGGCCGCCGAACTCGGAAGGATGCTGCAGGCCCTGCCAGCCGCCGGCAGCGAACCTCGCGAAGGCTTCCTTGAAGCCCGGTGTCGTCGTCACCCGGCCGTCGTGCCACGACGAAGGCGCGACGTCGCCCGCACGGTTGAGCGGCGCGACGACCTGCTCGTTGAAGCGCGCGCATTCCTCGAGCACCGCCTGCGCCGTCTCGAGCCCCGCGTCCTCGAAGCCTGGCAGCTTCGCCACCTCGGCCAGCCCTGCCAGCTCGGCGAGGTCGAACAGCATGTCCCTGACCGGCGCGCGGTAGCTCATGGCGCTCTCCTACAGTGCCTTCACCAGCTCCGGCACCGCCGTGAACAGGTCGGCCTCGAGCCCGTAGTCGGCGACGCTGAAGATCGGGGCCTCGGGGTCCTTGTTGATGGCGACGATGACCTTGGAGTCCTTCATCCCCGCCAGGTGCTGGATCGCCCCGCTGATGCCGCAGGCGATGTACAGCTGCGGCGCGACGATCTTGCCCGTCTGCCCGACCTGCCAATCGTTGGGTGCATAGCCCGCATCGACCGCGGCACGGCTGGCGCCGAGCGCGGCGCCGAGCTTGTCGGCCAGCGGGGTGAGCACCTCGGCGAACTTGTCGGCGCTGCCCATCGCGCGGCCGCCGGAGACGACGATCTTGGCCGCCGTCAGCTCCGGGCGGTCGTTCTTGGCGATCTCGCTGCCGAGGAAGCGGCTGGTGCCGGCGTCGGCCACGGCCGGGACGGTCTCCACGGGGGCGCTGCCGCCGGTGGCCGCGGCGGCGTCGAAGCCGGTGGTGCGCACGGTCAGCACCTTGATGCGGTCGGTGCTCTGCACGGTGGCAATGGCGTTGCCGGCGTAGATCGGGCGCTCGAAGGTATCGGGGGCATCGACCCTGATCACGTCGGAGACCTGCGCCACGTCGAGCAGCGCGGCAACGCGCGGGGCGACGTTCTTGCCGTGCGCGGTGGCGGGGAAGAGCAGATGACCGTAGGCACCGGCGACGGCGAGCACCTGCGCGGCGACGTTCTCGGCCAGCTGCTCGGCGAGCTGCGGGGCGTCAGCGTGCAGCACCTTGGCGACGCCGGCGACCTGCGCGGCGGCCTGCGCGGCGGCCCCGGCCTGGTGGCCGGCGACGAGCACGTGCACCTCGCGGTCGCAGGCCAGCGCGGCGCTGACGGTGTTGAGCGTCGCACCCTTGAGGGTGCCGTGGTCGTGTTCGGCGATGACGAGGGCAGGCATCTCAGATCACCTTGGCTTCGTTCTTCAGCTTGGCCACGAGGGTGGCGACGTCCGGCACCTTGACCCCGGCGCCGCGCTTCGGCGGCTCGGAGACCTTGAGCGTCCTGATGCGCGGGGCGACGTCGACGCCGAGATCGACGGGCTTGACAACCTCCAGCGGCTTCTTCTTGGCCTTCATGATGTTGGGCAGGGTGACGTAGCGCGGCTCGTTGAGGCGCAGGTCGGTGGTGACGACGGCGGGCAGCTTGATCGCCAGGGTCTCCAGGCCGCCGTCGATCTCGCGCGTGACGCGCGCTTGGCCGCCGTCGAGCTCGACCTTGCTGGCGAAGGTGGCCTGCGCCCAGCCGGTGAGCGCAGCGAGCATCTGGCCGGTCTGGTTGCAGTCGTCGTCGATGGCCTGCTTGCCGAGGATGACAAGGCCGGGCTGCTCCTTGTCGGCGAGCGCCTTGAGCAGCTTGGCCACCGCCAGCGGCTGCAGCTCCTCGGAGGTCTCGACCAGGATGGCACGGTCGGCGCCGATGGCCATGGCGGTGCGCAACGTCTCCTGGCATTGGGCGACGCCGCACGAGACGGCGATCACCTCGCTGGCCGCGCCCTTTTCCTTGAGCCGCACCGCCTCCTCGACGGCGATCTCGTCGAACGGGTTCATGCTCATCTTGACGTTGGCGATGTCCACACCGCTGCCGTCGCTCTTGACGCGCACCTTGACGTTGTAGTCAACGACGCGCTTGACGGGGACGAGCACTTTCATCGGGCCTTGCTCCTGCGTTGGTTCGCCCGATTCTAGTGGGCGGGTCATGGCGGCCCGGCTCTCGCGGGCACAAAATAGAACGACCGTTCTATTTTAGTCGCGGGCCGTCACTGCCCCGCCCACTCCTGCGAAACCCACTTGTACTTTCCACTGTCGAGGCTGGGAATGTCGTCGACCAGTTCGACGCTCGCGCGCACGTCGGGGGAGACGAGCCGCCCCAAGTTTCCGAGCAGCGCGTCGCCGTCGGCCCGCGAGTAGTCCTTGCCGGCGACCAGCCGCACGACCCAGCAGTCGCGCGCCGTCTGCGCCACCTGCGCCCGCTCGATGTGGTGCAGCCCCTTGAACGCGAAGCTGATCACCGTCGGATTGACCGGCAGCCCGCGCAGGTCGAACAGCACGTCGGCGGTGCGGCCGGTCAGCCGCTCGATGCAAGGGTAGGCCCGACCGCAGGGGCAGCGGTCGCGCCGCCAGCGCGCCGTGTCGTTGAGACGGTAGCGGATCAGCGGCATCAAGCCGTTGTGCAGCGTGGTGCCGACGATCGAGCCCGCGCCATCGGTCGGTTGGCCGTTCGCGTCGACGATCTCGAGCAGGCCGTAC
>JBLMVT010000278.1:0-2693 GCA_050256835.1 Betaproteobacteria bacterium
CCTGGCGCCTCAACGCCGCGTTCTGGAAAGACGTGAAATGAGTGTGGCGCCGGCCGGCACGCGCCGTGCCGGCCCCGCGCGCCGCGGCGCCGCGCGGCGCCCCTTCTTCCACCTGCCCGAGCCGCGCCTCGAGGAGCCGCCGCCATGATGGTGCTTTATTCCTGAACCACCTGCCCCTATTCGCACCGCTGCCGCTTCGTGCTGTTCGAGAAGGGCATGGACTTCGAGATCCGCGACGTCGACCTGTTCGCCAAGCCGGAGGACATCGCGCTGATGAACCCGTACAACGAGGTGCCGATCCTGGTCGAGCGCGACCTCATCCTGTACGAGTCGAACATCATCAACGAGTACATCGACGAGCGCTTCCCGCACCCGCAGCTGATGCCGGGCGATCCGGTGGCGCGCGCGCGGGTGCGGCTGTTCCTGCTCAACTTCGAGAAGGAGCTGTTCGCGCACGTCAACATCCTCGAGTCGCGCGGCGTCAAGCCGACCGACAAGCAGCTCGAGCGCGCCCGTTCGCAGATCAAGGACCGGCTGACCCAGCTCGCGCCGATCTTCATGAAGAACAAGTACATGCTGGGCGACGACTTCTCCATGCTCGACGTGGCGATCGCGCCGCTGCTGTGGCGGCTCGACTACTACGGCATCGACATGTCGAAGAACGCCGCGCCGCTGCTCAAGTACGCCGAGCGCATCTTCTCGCGGCCCGCCTACATCGAGGCGCTGACGCCGTCCGAGAAGGTGATGCGCAAGTAACGCGCGCGCTGAAGGGACGGCGATGGGCGGCGACACGCAGGGCACGATTGGCCAGGGCAGCTCGACGCGGCCCTACCTGATCCGTGCGCTGCACGACTGGTGCACCGACAACGGCTTCACGCCGTACATCGCGGTGTTCGTCGACGCCGGCGTTCAGGTGCCCAAGGAGTACGTGAAGAACGGCGAAATTGTCCTCAACGTCGGCTTCGAGGCCACCAGCGGACTCAAGCTCGGCAACGAGTTCATCGAGTTCAAGGCGCGCTTCGGCGGCGCCTCGCGCGACATCCTCGTGCCGGTGACGCACGTGATCGCGATCTACGCACGCGAGAACGGCCAGGGAATGGCCTTCCCGGTCCCCAGCGAGGCGGGCGTCCAGCCGGTGGCCCGGCCGGGGGCCGAGCTGACGGGGCTGCGGCTGGCCTCGACCGACGAAGCTTCGCCAGAGCGCGAGGCACCGGCGGCCGGCGACGAGCCGCCGCCCGAGCCGCCCGCGCCCGGCGCCCCGCGCCCCTCGCTCAAGCGCGTCAAGTAGCGGCGGGTCGCCGCCTACAATGCCGGCTTTCCGCCGGCTTAGCTCAGTTGGTAGAGCACCCGCCTTGTAAGCGGAAGGTCGTCCGTTCGATTCGGACAGCCGGCACCGGGTCTAGCCGGCCGAGACCTTGATGCGCAGTTCGACGCTCGCGAAGCCGTTCGCGGCGAGCGCGCTTTCGAGGCGCGGTGCCAGCTGGCGCAGCTTGGCGGCGACCGCCGGGTTGCCGGCCAGCAGCGACCAGCCTCGCTCGTCGAGGGGGCCGGGGCGGATGTGCCGCGCCAAGGCGGGCGGCAGCAGGGGTTGTATCGCCCGGTAACGGGCATCCGATTCGCGCAGGGCGTCGGCGAGTCGGGCAAGCGGTTTGCTGCGCGACAGCGCCTCGCCCAGCGGCAGGGTGGCATCGCTGCGGGGCTCGGGTGCGGCGCAGGCGGACTTCGGCTTCATCGGCCGCGAGGAGTTTAGTGCGATGCAGATCCTCATCACCCACGGCACGCTGGCGCGCAGCAAGGTCGTCCAGATCCACCGCGGCGAGCTGCTGCTCGCGCTGGCCGCGCTGGTGGCCGTGCTGATGCTGCTGTCGGGGACGATCTACCATGTCGTCTTCCTGAAGGCCGCGCGCGACGGCTGGCCGGTGGTGAGCCAGATCGTGCGCTTCGTCGTGCGCGACGAGATCGCCCAGCGCGACCGCTTCATGCGCGAGAACCTCGATGCGATGGCCGTCAAGGTCGGCGAGATGCAGGCCAAGCTGGTCAAGCTCGAGGCGATGGGCGACCGCGTGTCGAGCCTGGCCGGCGTCAGGCCCGAGGTCGCCGGGCCGCGCCGCACGGCCGCGCGCGGCGGCGAGGGCGGCCCCTACGTGCCGGCGCGCGCACCCTCGCTCGAGCAGCTGCAGCGCATGGTCGCCGACCTCGACGAGGCGACCGACCACGACAGCGACCAGTTCACCTACGTCGAGTCGCGCCTGCTCGAGCGCAAGATGCGCTCGCTGATGATCCCGAGCAGCGCGCCGGTCGACGTCGAGGTCGGTTCGGGGTTCGGCTTTCGCACCGACCCGTTCACCGGCCGCCCGGCGCTGCACACCGGGCTCGACTTCCCGGCCGACGTCGGCACGGCGATCCATGCCGCTGCCGGCGGCGTCGTGCAGACCGTCGAGTGGCATCCGGCCTACGGCCACATGGTCGAGATCGACCACGGCAACGGGCTGGTGACGCGCTATGCGCACACCTCGAAGGTGTTCGTCAAGCCCGGCGACCTGGTCCGGCGCGGCCAGGTCATCGCTGCCGTCGGCACCACTGGACGCAGCACCGGCCCGCATTTGCATTTCGAGGTGCTGGTCGAGGGCGTGCCGCAGGATCCGGCACGCTTCCTCGCCGGCAGCCCCGGCGAGCCGCGGCTGGCCGCCGCC
>JBLMVT010000279.1:0-2784 GCA_050256835.1 Betaproteobacteria bacterium
TCGTGGCCGATGGCGAGCCGGATGCCCAGCGACGCCAGTCGGCGCGTCGTCGCGCTCGCCGCCTGGTCCGATCCCGACACGACGTAGCCGAGGTTGTGCAGGATCTCCGCGATGCCGCTCATCCCGGCACCGCCGATGCCCACGAAGTGTATGTGCTTGACGGCGTGCTTCATGCCGCCCCCCGCACCACCAGCCGCTCGATCTCGTCGGCCACCCGCGCCGCGGCCCGCGGGCGCGACAGGGCGCGGGCCTTGGCGGCCATCGCCTGCAGCCGCTCGCGCTGCGCGTCGCGCAGCAGCCCGGCCAGGCGCTCGGGCGTGAGTTCGGCCTGCGGCAGGTGCCACGCGGCGCCGTGCTGCGCCATGTACAGCGCGTTGTCGCGCTGGTGCGCCGTGGTGCTGGCGATGAAGGGCACCAGCACGCTGGCGACGCCGGCGGCGCACAGCTCGCTCACCGTCGCCGCGCCGGCGCGGCAGACGACCAGGTCGGCGTCGCCCAGCCGCGCCGCCATGTCGTCGATGAAGGCGACGACCTCGACGTCCCGGCCGACCTCGATGCCCGCGGCGGCATACCCGGCCAACACGGCGTCGCGGTGCGCGGCGCCGGTCTGGTGCACGATGCGCGGCCGTTCGTCCGGCGCGAGCCGCGCCAGCGCCCGCGGCAGCGTCTCGTTGAGCACCTTCGCGCCGAGGCTGCCGCCGACCACGAGCACGTGCAGCGGCCCGGACCGCGAGCCGTAGCGCGTCGCGGGATCGGGCAGCGCCTCGATCGCGTCGCGCACCGGGTTGCCGGTGACGACGGCGCGCCGGGTGCGCGCGGCGTCGGCGCCGTCGAAGCCGAAGGCGACGCGGTCGGCCACCGGCAGCAGCGCGCGGTTGCTCATCAGCAGCGCCGCGTCGGCGTTGACCAGCACCAGCGGCCGTCCGAGCAGCGCGGCCATCATGCCGCCGGGAAAGCACACGTAGCCGCCCATGCCGAGCACGGCGCTGGCGCCGCGCGCGCGCAGGATCTTCAGGCAGCTCCAGAACGCACCGAGCAGCCGCAGCCCGCCGGTCAGCGTGTGCACCAGGCCCTTGCCGCGCAGGCCCGTGAAGCCGATCGCGTCGAGCGCGATGCCCGCGGGGGGCACCAGCTTGTTCTCCATGCCGCCGCGCGTGCCGAGCCAGCTCACGCTCCAGCCGCGTGCAAGCATCTCGCGCGCCACCGCGAGCCCGGGAATCACGTGCCCCCCGGTGCCCGCGGCCATGATGACGAGGTGGTTCATGCGCGGCCTCCGCGCATGAGTTGCCGATTCTCGATGTCGACCCGCACCACGATGGCCAGCGCGACGAGGTTCATCACGATGCCTGAGCCGCCGTAGCTCAACAGCGGCAGGGTCAGGCCCTTGGTCGGCAGCACGCCGAGGTTGACGCCCATGTTGATGAACGCCTGCCCCGCGATCCAGATGCCGATGCCCTGCGCGAACAGGCCGGCGAACACGCGGTCGAGCGCGATCGCCTGGCGGCCGATCAGGAACACGCGGCGCGCCAGCCAGAAGAAGGCGACGACGACGCAGGCGACGCCGACGAAGCCGAGTTCCTCGCCGATCACCGCGAGTAGGAAGTCGGTGTGCGCCTCGGGCAGGTAGTGCAGTTTCTCGACCGACGAGCCGAGGCCTTGGCCGAACAGTTCGCCGCGGCCGAAGGCGATCAGCGAGTGCGTCAGCTGGTAGCCCTTGCCCTGCGCGTACTTCGGATCCCAGGGGTGGATGTAGGCGAAGATGCGCTCGGCGCGCCACGGGCTGGTGACGATCATCAGCACGAAGGCGCCGGCGAGCACGGCCACGCTGAGGAAGAACATCCGGCCGTTGACGCCGCCGAGAAACAGGATGCCCATCGCGATCGCCGCGATGACGATGAAGGCGCCCATGTCGGGCTCGGCCAGCAGCAGCACGCCGACGACGGCCAGCGCAACCGACATCGGCGCGACCGCGCGCACGAACTTCTCCTTGATCTCCATCTTGCGCACCATGTAGCCGGCGGCGTACAGCGCGATGGCGAGCTTGGCGACCTCGCTCGGCTGCAGCTGGATCAGGCCGAGCGGCATCCAGCGGCGCGCGCCGTTCACGTCCTTGCCGATGTGCGGCACCAGCACCAGCGCGAGCAGCGCCAGCGTGGCGAGGAACAGCCGCGCCGAGTGCTTCTCCCACGCCGCCATCGGCACCTGCACGACGACGGTGGCGATCAGCAGCCCCATGCCGATGGCGATCAGGTGGCGCACGAGGAAATGCGTCGGCGCGTAGCGGTCGAAGCGCGGGTTGTCGGGCAGCGCGATCGACGCCGAATAGACCATCACCAGGCCGAGCGCGAGCAGTGCGACGACGACCGCCAGCAGCTTCTCGTCGAAGCCGAGCAGCCGCGCCGACGGCTGGCCGGTCGCGCTGCCGACCCAGTCGCGGATCGGCACCTCGCTGCGCGCACGCCGGCGCCGTGGCGCCGGTTCGTCGGCAGCCGGCGGCGCGGCGCCGAACCAGCCGGCCAGGCGCGCACGAAGGGCCGAGAGGGCGAGCGTGTTCATGCCACGGCGCCCCTGTCGCGCGCGATCGCGCGCACCTCGGCGACGAACACCTCGGCGCGGTGGCCGTAGTTGCGGAACATGTCGAGGCTGGCGCAGGCCGGGCTGAGCAGCACCGCGTCGCCCGGGCGCGCCTGCGCGAAGGCCCAGCGCGTGGCGGCCTCGAGGGTGGCATGGCGCTCGAGCGGGACGCCGGTGCCGGCGAGCACGGCCTCGATCGCGACCGCGTCG
>JBLMVT010000280.1:0-5902 GCA_050256835.1 Betaproteobacteria bacterium
CGGTCCGCGCGCCACGCAGGAGGAGGCGCAGTGGGCGCGGCGCCACCTGCGGCGCATCCGCCTGGACACCGTGCTCGGCATGCTGCTGTCCAACGGCATCGCCTGGTTCGTCATGCTCGCCGCCGCGCTGACGCTGCACGTGCACGGCGTCATCGACGTGCAGACAACCGCGCAGGCGGCCAGCGCGCTGCGCCCGCTGGCCGGCGACTTCGCCTTCCTGCTGTTCGCCGCCGGCATCATCGGCACCGGGCTGCTCGCCGTGCCCGTGCTCGCCGGCTCGGCCGCCTACGCGCTCGCCGAGGGCTTCGGCTGGCCGGCCAGCCTCGACATCAAGCCCGGCGCGGCGCGCGGCTTCTACGGCGCGCTGATCGCTGCCGTGCTGATCGGCGTGGGCATGAACTACTTCCAGCTCGACCCGGTGAAGGAGCTGCTGTGGGCGGCGGTGATCAACGGCTTCGCCGCGGTGCCGATCATGGCCGTCGTGATCTGGCTGGCGCAGCGCCGCGAGGTGATGGGCGAACGCGCGATCAGCCCGCGGCTGCGCGCGCTGGCCTGGACGGCGACGGCGGCGATGGCCGCCGCCTCGATCGCATTCCTGCTCGACTCCTTCCTTGGCCGATGAACACTTACGACGACCACCCCCGCAGCGTGCTCGACTTCTGGTTCGGCGCGCCCGACGACCCCGACCACGGCCGCCCGCGCGAGGCCTGGTTCCGCAAGGACGACGCCTACGACGCCGCTATCCGCGCGCGCTTCGGCGCGCTGGTCGAGCGCGCGATCGACGGCGCGCTGGCGCACCGGCGGCGCACGCCGCTGGAGGCGCTGGCCGAGATCGTCGTGCTCGACCAGTTCCCGCGCAACGCGTTCCGCGGCACGCCGGGCGCCTTCGCCGGCGACCGCCGCGCCCTGGCGGCGGCGCGTGCCCTCGTCGCCGGCGGCGGCGACCGCACGCTGCTCGCCGTGCATCGGCAGTTCGCCTACCTGCCGTTCGAGCACGCCGAGGACCGCGCGGCGCAGGCCGAGTCGATGCGCCTGTTCCGCGGCCTCGCCGCCGAGCACCCCGAATGCGCCGGGCTCGTCGAATGGGCCGACAAGCACCGCGTGATCGTCGAGCGCTTCGGGCGCTTTCCGCATCGCAACCTGGTGCTCGGCCGCGTGTCGACGGCCGAGGAGATCGAGTTCCTGAAGGGGCCGGGGTCGGGGTTCTAGGCATCCGGGTGGCGCGCGCCGCTTGCGCTTGCAGGCCGGCGCGGCGGCCTTGGCGATGTTGTCGATGGGCGGGTGCGAGCAGCCACCAGGATCACCAGGCCGTCGGGCGTCTCGATGGCCAGCGACGGCTCGCGCAGCGCGGGCGTGCCCGGCTCGTCGGAGACTAGCGCGATGAGGCGCAGCCTCGGGACAATCGCCCTCGTCTCGTCGACCGGCTCGATGCCGGGTAGAAGGTGCTCGGCAGTCGAAGCCGCACGCACCCGAGCCCTCCTGGGGCGCGCAGATCTTCACCTTCGGGTTCAGTTCGTCACCAGGATATGGCCGTCGCAACGCCACCCCGGCCCCTTGTCGGCGCAGCGGGGCGCCGGCAGCGCAGGGGCGGCCGGCGGTCGACCGCTCAGAAGCTCATCGGCGTGCCGCGGTAATACGTCGCCGCCGACGTGATCGAGCAGTTGAAGACGATCGGCGTCGGGGCGAAGAAGGCGTCGCCGTTGGTCACCAGGTTGGAGATCTCGTTCAAGGTGAGCACGCGCGTGTTGGCCAGGCCGGCGTCGATGCCCTTCTGCGTGAACACGACCAGCACCACGCTCCACGCCACGTTGAAGTCGCCCGTGTGCGGGACGCCGACCAGGTGGTCGTGGCCGATGACGAGGCCGCAGCCGTTCACCGGCAGCCCGTAGTTGGCGCACAGCGCACCGCCGTTCGGATAGCCGGGCGCTGGGAATGGCAGCACGTTGACGTGGTCGCAATTGTTCGGCTGGCAGTTCAGCAGCGCGGGGTTGACGCTCGAGCCGACCGGGTAGGTCACCAGGTACAGCAGCGCCGTCGCCCTCGGGTTCGCCTTGGACGGGAACGGCGCCTTGCTCGGGGTGAGCAGGAAGATGGTGTTGCCGGTCGCATAGTCGATGGCGGGCTCGACGGAAACCTGGCCGAAGGCCGTCTGGCCCGATTGGGCGAACGCGCCGCCGGCCAGCAGCCACAGGGCGGCGAACAGCAGGAGCGAGAGGTGTCGACGCATGGGGGGTCTCCTCCGGTAAGCGGGGAGAAAGCAGCGTAGGCGTCAAGTCCCTCGCGGGCAATTGGGGCCCCCAAGTTCTAGGGACGGAAGGCGCCTGGCCGCCCGGGAAATCCCGGACGCAAAGCCTCGCTCATACCAGCTCGTGTGGCAAAGCGCGGCCGACGCGCGGCGGAGACATTCGCATGGGAGATCCGCAGCGCATCGAAGGTCGGCTCGCAAGTGCTGTGGCCCGGGGCGGCGCAGGCGACGCGCGAGGTGTCGCGCAGCGCGGCGACCGTCGCGCCGATCTCGGCGTCCTTGGCGCAGCACGATGAGGCCGGCGGCGGCGGTATCCTCCGCGGCCTGACCTTGCGGTGCCGAACCGCATCCGGCAGCCGGCATTGCCGGCGCAGCCACGAGGGAGGTCGCGATGACATTCCGACGTCTCATGGCTCGCTCCTCGCTCTCGAGGGGAGCCGATGTGCAACCCGAGCCTGCTCTCGCGCAACCGCGGCGCCGACGGTTGCTGGTCGGCGCCTTCGCGGCGGCCTGCCAGCCGCGACTCGCCCGCGCACAGGCCGCCGCGCTGCCCGCGCGCGTCGGCTGGCTCAGCACGGCCGACCTGTCGCGCGAGCCGCACTACGTCGCCTTCGTGCAGCGGCTCGCGGAGCTGGGGTTCGTCGAGGGCCGCAACCTGGACCTCGAGCGCCGCGACGCCCGCAACCGGATCGAGCGCCTGCCCGCGCTCGCCGCAGAACTGAAGGCCCTCGGCTGCAGCGTCCTGTTCGCCGGTGGCACCGAGGCCAACCTGGCCGCGCTGCTGAAGGCCGGTGGCGAGGTGCCGATCGTCTTCGTCGCTGTGGATTTCGACCCGGTCGCCGCCGGCTACGTGACGAACCTCGCGCATCCGGGCGGTCGCGTGACCGGCATCACCGCACTGCAGTCGGTGCTGCCGGCGAAGCGGCTGCAGCTGCTCGAGGAATTGCTGCCGCGCGTGCGCGTCGTCGCCGTGCTGACCAACGAGGAGGCGGCGGGCCAGCTGGCCGTGGTGGAGAAGACGGCACGCGAGCTGGGCCTGCAGCTGCGCGTCCTGGACCTGAAGCGGCCTCCGTTCGACTACGAGGCGGCCTACGCGGAGGCGATCCGCGCGCGCGCCGAGGCCCTGGTCGTGCTCGGGTCGGGGCTGTGGGTGCCGGCGCGGCGGCGCATCGTCGACCTCGCGCTCGCGGCGCGGCTGCCCACCGTGTTCCACCAGTTCGACTGGGTGGCGGCCGGCGGGCTGATGTCCTACGGCTTCAGCTTCCCGAGCCTGTGGCGGCGTGGCGCCGAGCTGGTCGCCGCACTGCTGCGTGGCGCGCGCGTCGGCGACATCCCCATGGAGCAGCCGACCACCTACGAACTGGCGATCAACCTCGTCACCGCGCACCGGCTCGGCGTCGAGGTGCCGACCTCCATGCTGATCCGCGCCGACCGCGTGATCGAGTGAGCCGACGCGCTCCTTCCGACCCTCCGGGAAAGTACGTAAGGCATCGCGCGCTTCATTGCCTACATTCTTGCATACCAGATTGTGTGGCAAAGCGCGGCCGACGCGCGACGGAGACATTCGCATGGAGATCCGCAATCCTTCACCCGGCCTCTACAACGAGGACCTGGCGCCCGCCAAGGAACGGCGCTGGGGCGCCTTCAGCCTGTTCAACGTCTGGACCTCGGACGTGCACAGCCTGTGGGGCTACTACCTGGCGGCGAGCCTGTTCCTGCTGTGCGGCAGCTTCGTCAACTTCCTGCTCGCCATCGGCATCGGCTCGCTGATCATCTTCGCGCTGATGAACCTGGTCGGCTGGGCCGGCGTCAAGACCGGCGTGCCCTACCCAGTGCTGGCGCGCGCGTCGTTCGGCGTGTGGGGCGCCAACCTGCCGGCGCTGGTGCGCGCCATCGTCGCCTGCTTCTGGTACGGCGCGCAGACCGCGGCCGCGTCGGGCGCGATCGTCGCGCTGCTGACGCGCACCGATACCTTCATGCAGTTCCACCGGAACGTGCACTTCCTCGGCCACTCGGGGCTCGAGGTGATCTGCTACGTCGTCGTCTGGGCGCTGCAGCTGCTCATCATCCAGAACGGCATGGAGACGGTGCGCCGCTTCCAGGACTGGGCCGGCCCGGCGGTCTGGGTCGCGATGCTGGTGCTGGCCGTCGGGCTGGTCGTCAAGGCGGGCGGCTTCTCGTTCGATCATGGCATCCCGCAGGCAGTGCTGCTCGACAAGACCAAGGATGCCGGCGTGGCCGGCGAGCCGGGGACGTTCTGGGCGCTGATGGCCGTCGGCGCGACCTGGGTCACCTACTTCGCGGCGCTGTACCTGAACTTCTGCGACTTCACGCGCTACGCCAAGGACAGGGCGGCGGTCACCAAGGGCAACCTGTGGGGCCTGCCGATCAACCTGGTGCTGTTCTCGCTGGTCGCCGGCGTAACGACGATCGCCGCCTACAAGGTCTACGGCGAGGTGATGCTGCACCCCGAGCAGATCTCGGCCAAGTTCGACAGCTGGTTCCTCGCGCTGCTGGCGGCGGTCACGTTCGCCGTCGCCACGCTGGGCATCAACGTCGTCGCCAACTTCGTGTCGCCGGCGTTCGACTTCGCCAACGTGTTCCCGCGCGCCATCGACTTCAAGAAGGGCGGCTACATCGCGGCCGGCATCGCGCTGGTGCTGTACCCGTTCGCCCCGTGGGAAGGCAACGCGGCGGCGTTCGTCGGCGCGATCGGCGCGACCATGGGGCCGCTGCTGGGCATCATCATGGTCGACTACTACCTGATCGCCCGCGGCCAGGTCAACGTGCAGGCGCTCTACGAGGAGCACGGCGAGTACCGCTACCAGGGCGGCTGGAACCGCAACGCGCTGATCGCAACCGCCGTCGGCGCACTGTTCTCCAGCGTGCTGCCCAACCTGACGCACCTGCTGCCCGCGTGGTGGGGCATCTACGGCTGGTTCTTCGGCGTGGCGATCGGCGGCGCGGTCTACTGGGTGCTGTCGCTGATGCTGCCGCGCACGGCACCGCTGACGAAGGCGCCGGCCTGACCGGCCGCCCGACGCGGCAGGCGACAATGACCGTCCCGCCCACCTCGCCCGCCCCGATGGTCACCCAGGCCAAGATCGCCGAACGCGTCGTCGACTCGATCCTCAACGGCAAGATCAGGCCGGGCGAGCGGCTCGGCGAACAGGACCTGGCCGACATGTTCGGCGTCAGCCGCACGCTGGTGCGCGAGGCACTGATGCAGTTGCAGGCGCGCGGATTCGTCGAGGTGCGCTCGCGCATGGGCTGGTACGTCGTCGAGCCGTCGTTCGACGACGCGCTGCAGACCTACGCCGCGCGCCGCGTCATCGAGCCGGGGATGGTGCGCGATGCCGGCCGGCCGCTGCAGTCGGCGCTGAAGTCGCTGCGCCAGCACGTCGCGCGCGAGCGCAAGGCGATCCAGTCGGGCGACGCGGCGACGCGCAGCGTGCTGCTCGCCGACTTCCACGTCTGCCTGGCCGAGTCGCTGGGCAACCGGCTGCTCACCGGCATGATGGTCGACCTGTCGGCGCGCACCATGCTCGTCTCGGCGCTGTACCAGTCGCAGAGCGACGCTCAGGTTTCCAGCGACGACCATGTCGCGATCGTCGACGCGCTCGAGGCCGGCGACGGCGCGCGCGCCGAGCGGCTGAT
>JBLMVT010000281.1:0-6506 GCA_050256835.1 Betaproteobacteria bacterium
AGCGGGCGTGCCTGGGCCAAGTTCGTCGCCATCTGCGAGGCGCAGGGCGGGCTGCGCGAGCCGCCGACGGCGCGGCATGCGTCGGTCGTGGTCGCACCGACCGCGGGCACGGTGGCGACGATCGACAACCGGCGCCTGGCGCGCGTCGCCAAGCTCGCCGGCGCGCCGCGCGACGCCGCCGCCGGCCTGACGATCCACGTGCGGCTGGGCGATGCGGTGGCGGCCGGGCAGCCGCTGTTCACGCTCCACGCCCAGGCGCCGGGCGAGCTGGACTACGCGCTCGGCTACGCGCACGCCCAGCCGACGCCGATCGTGGGGCTGGCATGAGTGCACCGATGAGCGACGCCTGCGTCCTTGCGCTGCCCGGGTCCGAGGACTGCGCCGACCGGATCGCCGCCTGCCTCGGCGACGCGCGGGTCGCGGTCGAGAGCCGGCGCTTTCCCGACGGCGAGCGCTACCTGCGCGTGGCCGGCGAGGTTGCCGGCCGCGACGCCATCGTCGTCGCGCGGCTGCGCGAGCCGGACCCGCAGCTGCCCGCGCTGCTGTTCCTCGCCGACGCGCTGCGCGACCTCGGCGCGGCGAGCGTCGGGCTGGTCGCGCCCTACCTGCCCTACATGCGGCAGGACGCGCGCTTTCGCCCCGGCGAAGCGGTCACCTCGCATAGCGTCGCGAAGTGGATCGGCGGCACGTTCGACTGGCTGGCCACCGTCGATCCGCACCTGCACCGCATCGCCCGCCTCGATGCGCTGTACCGCCTGCCGTGCGCGGTGGTGCCGAGCGCGCCGGCGATCGCGCTGTGGCTGCAGCACCACGTCGCGCGCCCGCACGTCGTCGGCCCCGACGCGGAGAGCGTGCAATGGGCGCGCGAGGTCGCGGCGCTCGTGCCCTGCGGCGCCAGCGTCCTGCGCAAGACGCGCACGGGCGATCGCGCGGTGCGGATCGAGCTGCCCGACCTCGCGCCGCTCGCCGGCCGCACGCCGGTGCTGGTCGACGACATCGTGTCGAGCGCGCACACGCTGGCCGAGGCGGTCCGTGCGCTGCGCGCGGCCGGGCTGGCGGCGCCGGTGTGCGTGGCTGTGCATGCGGTGTTCGCCGGCGGCGCCCGGGAGCTGCTCGCCGACGCGGGCGCGGCACAGGTGGCGAGCTGCAACACACTCGTGCACCCGAGCAACGCGATCGACGTGCTGCCGGCGCTGGCCGAGGCGGCGCGTGCGCTGCGCGCGGAAGCCCGGCGACCGCGCCGGTGAGCCGTCAGTGCAGGACCAGCAGCGGCACCTTGCTGCGCGCCATCACCGCCTTGGTGTGCGAGGCCGACAGGAGCTCGCCGAGGAAGCCGTGCACGTGCGTGGCCATCACGATGAGGTCGCAGCCGCGCTCGTGCGCGGCCTCGAGGATGGCATCGACGACGCGGCTCGAGCGCGCGTAGACGCCGTCGAATGCGACGCCGGCGCCTTCGGCGCGGGCGCGGAAGTCGTCCAGCACGCGCTGGGCGTGGTCGTGCGTCTCGCGGTCGTGCGCCTCCATGCGCTGCACGAAGCCGGCGGCGCCGTAGCCCGCGCTGGGCACCGGCGGCTCGGCGATGAAGGCGGTGATCTGCGCGCCGAGCCGGGCCGCCAGCTCGATGCTCGCCCCGACCGCGTGCTCGGACAGCGCGCCCCCGTCGACCGGAACGAGCAGGTGGCTGAACATGGGCCAACTCTAGCCCGCGCCGACGCCGGCGTCGTTGCGCACCATCAAGGCTGGGGCGGGCGCGCCGCCCGCACGTAGATCACCCAGTAGACCAGCGCCACCAGCACGCTGCCGCCGACCAGGTTGCCGGCGATCACCCAGGCCAGGTTGTGGGCGATCTCGCCCGCGGTGAGCGGCGCGCCCAGCAGCAGCGCGAGCGGGAACCAGTACATGTTGGCGATCGAGTGCTCGAAGCCGGCGGCGACGAAGGCGGTGATCGGGAACACGATCGCCACCGCCTTGTCCGTCACGCTGCGTCCGGCCTGCGCCATCCACACCGCCATGCAGACCAGCACGTTGCACAGCACGCCGCGGAAGAAGGCGTCGAGCGCCGGCAGACGCGCCTTCGCCTCGGCGATCGCGACGGCGGTGCGGCCGACCGCGCCGCCGTTCATCGACGGATGGCCCGACAGGAAGACGAGCAGCGCCAGCCCGGCCGCGCCGCAGAGGTTGGCAAAGCACACGACCAGCCAGTTGCGCAACACGCCCCGGGTGTCGACGCAGCCGGTGGCCCAGCCCATGGCGAGCAGGTTGTTGCCGGTGAACAGCTCGGCGCCGGCGACGGTGACGAGGATCAGCCCGAGCGAGAACGCCAGCCCGCCGCCGAAGCGCGTCGCCGCGAAGCCGAGCGAGGCGTCGCTGGCGACCATCGTGAACACCAGCGCGCCCAGGCCGATGAAGGCGCCGGCGAGCATGCCCAGCATCGCCAGCGGCAGCAGCGGCAGCCGCGCCTTGACCACGCAGAAATCGTTGACGCGCCGAGCCACCTCCTGCGGCGAATACGCGTCCATGCCATGGATGTCGGACAAGCGGCGCTCCCGGGTTGCCGCGATGCTAGGGGCGAGCGCGGGCGCGGCCTTGCGCGGCGTCAACGGTGGGCACGGCCGTTGCCCCGCTGCGGCGGCGATGACGGCTGTGCTGCACGCGATCGAGCGCGACGTCGACGACCCGAACACCCTGGTCGGCGCGCTGGCATTGGGCATTGCCTTCCTGCTCGCGGCGATGCTGGTCGGGGCCATCGTGCGGCGCGCCGAGCGCCGCGTCGAGCGGCGGCTGACCGACGTCACCGGGCTGCGCTTCGCCAGCGCGCTGATGCGCGTGCTGGCCTACCTGGTCGCCGCGGTGCTCTACGCCCATGTGGTGCCGCGCCTGCATTCGCTCGGCACGGCGCTGCTCACCGGTGTCAGCGTGATGTCGATCGTGCTCGGGCTGGCCGCGCAGAACACGCTGGGCAACCTGATCGCGGGCTTGTCGCTGGTGCTGTACCGGCCGATCCACGTCGGCGACCGCGTGCAGCTGAACACGCCCAAGGGGCTGGTCAACGCCACGGTGGACAGCGTGTCGCTCGGCTACACGATCCTCGACGACGGCGCGGGCAGCGAGGTCGTCGTGCCCAACAGCGTGATGGTCAGCAACATCGTCGTTCGGCTGCCGCGCGGCGGCGACCCGGGCTGAATCAGCCCGGCTCGCGGCCGCGCACCAGCAGCACCGGCACCGGTGCGGTGCGCACGATCTGCTCGGCGTCGCTGCCGAGCAGGGCCCGCCCGACGCCGCGCCGGCCATGCGTGCCGAGCACGATGACCTCGGCGTTCCACTCGCGCGCCTCGTCGACGACGACATCGCTGACGCGCCGCATCGCACCTTCGATCAGCCGCGTCTCGACCGGCAGGCCGGCGGCCTCGACGCCGGCGCGGGCGCGCGCGAGCACCCCCTCGCCACCGGCACGCAGCTGGTCGAAGAACTCCTGCGTCATGGCGCCGCCGGCTTCGGGCAGCAGCGCGAAGGAGAGCAGGTCGACCACGTGCAGCAGCCGGATCCGGCCGTGGCTCAGGCTGGCCAGGCGGATCGCCTCGGCCAAGCCCTGGTCGGAGGTGGCGCTGCCGTCGACGGGAACGAGGATCTTGGCGTACATGGGATGGAGCCTCGATGCGAGAGACGGTGCGATCGTCGCGCCTGGCGGCGCAGACTCCTTGATGGTGCGCAACCGCGCCACCGGCGGCCGCGGGCGGCTTGCGCTGGCGCAAGCCGCGCGGTGCGCAGCGCGGCAGCATCGCGGCATGGAGTCGATGCCGCCGCCCGCGGTCCTGACCGAGCGGCTGACGCGGCGCTTCGGCGAGCACACCGTCGTCGGCGAGGTCAGCCTGACGGTCGCGGCCGGCGAGGTGTTCGGCCTGCTGGGCCGCAACGGCGCCGGCAAGAGCACGCTCATCAAGATGCTGACGACGCTGCTGCCGCCGTCGGCCGGCCGCGCACGCGTCGCCGGCTTCGATATCGTCGGCCAGGCACGCCACGTGCGCGAGCGCATCGGCTACGTGCCGCAGGCCCTGTCCGCCGACGGCGAGCTGACGGGGCTGGAGAACCTGCGAGTCTTCGCGCAGTTGTACGATATCCCGCGCGGCGTGCGCGAACAGCGCATCGCCGAGGCGCTCGCCTTCATGGACCTGAGCGACGCCGCGGAGCGGCTGGTCGCGCGCTATTCGGGCGGCATGATCCGCCGGCTCGAGATCGCGCAGTCGATGCTGCACCTGCCGAGCGTGCTGTTCCTCGACGAGCCGACGGTCGGGCTCGACCCGGTGGCGCGCGAGACCGTGTGGCGCCACATCGAGCGGCTGCGCGGGGAGTTCCGCACCACCATCTTCATGACCACGCACTACATGGAGGAGGCCGAAGCGCTGTGCTCGCGCGTCGGCATCCTGCGCGACGGGCGCCTCGTCGCCAGCGGGAGCCTGGGCGAACTGCAGGCAGCGGCCGGCCTGCCGGCGGCGACCCTCGAGTCGCTGTTTGCCCGCTACACCGGTCAGACGCCGGAGGGCGAGGGTGGCTACGACGCGACGGCGGCGGCGCGGCGCACCAGCCAGCGGCTCGCCTGATGGCGATGATGCGAGAGCTGCCCACGCGAGCGCGCCGCTACGTGGCCGATGTGGCCGCGATCGCCGCGCTGGACATGCGCAAGCTGCGCCACGACCCGACCGAGCTGCTGACCCGCGCGATCCAGCCGATGCTGTGGCTGCTCGTCTTCGGGCAGGTGTTCGCGCACGCCCGCAACATCCCGACCGGCGGGATCGACTACCTCGCCTTTCTCGCTCCGGGAATCCTTGCGCAGAGCGTGCTGTTCGTCGCCATCTTCAACGGCATCTCGGTGATCTGGGAGCGCGACCTGGGCATCGTGCACAAGTTCCTCGTCAGCCCGGCGGCGCGCTCGGCGCTGGTGCTCGGCAAGGCGCTGGCCGCCGGCGTGCGCGCACTGACGCAGGCGGTGATCGTCTATGCGCTGGCCGCCGCGCTGGGCGTGCGGCTCGCCGTCGGGCCGTCGACGCTGGTGTCGATGGTCGCGCTGGTGCTGCTCGGCGCCGGGCTGTTCTCCACCTTCTCGCTGATCGTCGCCTGCGTGGTGAAGACGCGCGAGCGCTTCATGGGCATCGGCCAGGTGCTGACCATGCCGCTCTTCTTTGCCAGCAATGCGATCTATCCGACCGAACTCATGCCCGGCTGGCTGCGCGCGCTGGCGCACGCCAACCCGCTGAGCTACCTGGTCGACGGGTTGCGCGGCGTGATGCTCGCCGGCGGCGCGAGCACGCTCGGGCTCGGGCGCGACGTGATGGTGCTGGCCGGCGGCATGGCGATCCTCGTCGCGGTCGGCGGCCGGATGTACCCTCGGCTCATTACCTGACCGCGCGGCGGCGCCAGCCGCATGTCCGACCCCCGCCCGCTGCTCATCTACGACGGCGATTGCGCCTTCTGCACCTGGTGGGTGCGCTACTGGCAGCGGCTCACCGGCGCGGCGGTGCGCTACGCGCCGTACCAGGAGGTCGCCGCACAGTACCCGCAGATCGCGCCGGCGGCGTTTCGCCGCGCCGTGCAGTACGTCGGTGCCGACGGTCGCGTCGCGTCCGGTGCCGAGGCCTCACTGCGCACGCTGGCGCATGCGCCCGGCAAGGGGCACTGGCTGTGGCTGTACCGCCGTCTCCCGGGCTTCGCCTGGGTCGCCGAGCGCGCCTACGCGGCAATCGCCGCGCACCGTGGCCCGGCGCTGCGCGCCAGCCGCGCGCTATGGGGCGCCGAGCTGTGGCCGGTGCGGCTCGACCGCACCGCCGAATGGGCGCTCCGCGCCCTAGCGCTGGTCTGGCTCGCCGCCTTCGCGTCGATGGGCGTGCAGGTCGCCGGGCTGGTCGGCCCCGACGGCCTGCTGCCGGCGCGCGACTACCTCGGCGCGATGGCGCTGCGCCATTCGGGGGCGGCGCACGTCGCCCTGTTCCCCACGCTGTTCTGGTTCGGCGCCGGCGACGCCGCGCTGCGGGCGGCCTGCGCGGCCGGCGTGCTCGCGATGCTGTGCGCGCTTGCCGGCATGGCGCGGCGCACGGCGTTCGCGCTCGCCTTCGTGCTGTACCTGTCGCTGTTCTACGCCGGCCAGGCCTTCACCAGCTTCCAGTGGGACCTGCTGCTGCTCGAGGCGGGCGCCATCGCGGCCGTGCTGGGTCGCCGTCCGGCGCTGCTGGTGTGGACGCTGCGCTGGCTGGTCTGGCGCTTCATGCTCATGTCGGGGCTGGTGAAGCTGCTCGGCGACCCGGCCTGGCGCGAGCTCGACGCGCTGCGCTACCACTTCATGACGCAGCCGCTGCCGGCCCCGCTGGCCTGGCCGGCGGCGCGGGCGCCCGACGCACTGCTCGCCGCCGGCGGCGCCGCGACGCTGGTGCTGGAGCTGGTGCTGCCGTTCTTCGTGCTGCTGCCGCGCCGCCCGCGCATGGCCGCCGCCTGGGCGTTCGTCGCGTTCCAGCTCG
>JBLMVT010000282.1:0-5390 GCA_050256835.1 Betaproteobacteria bacterium
ATGAGTTCCTTGGGGATCGACGGCAGCGCCGCCGCGGCCGCAGCCGCCGTCTTCGTCTTGCGTGGCATAGATGCTCCTGGTCGTCATGCTATGCCTCGCACACGAAAATCCTGACAGGCTCCCCATTGCTGCCGCTCGCCTGTCGACTACCTGTCGACGGTTGGCAGCGTCAGGGCGTTCCCCGCCAGCCAAGCGAGCTTCTTTTCACCGCACCCGTCGGGTTCAGTCAGCACGCCGCGGGGACACTACATTTGCGTGGGTGCATGCTCGGGGCGGCGTGGATCTTGACGCCGTATTTGGCGTTGGTCCCGCGGGCGAGAGACATGCGATGCTCCAGATAAGGTCACTCGGGCTTCTGCTGCGTCAAGCTTTCGTTTGAACTGGGCTGGAGGACAGCCGGCTGCTGCTGTCGCCCCTTCTTCCTTCTGTCCTTCGCGCGTTTCTGTTTCTGTCTGCGAATGCCTCGATGCTTGTCAGCGCTCATGGTGACCTCGGTTGATTGAATGCTTGCTGCATCCACGAATACCGCGTGACTGAGGATACGCCGTCTGCGGCAAGCAAGTCGTCAGTCGCGCGGGACATAGAGGGCCCTTCTTGCCCGACACCACCCTGGACGGTCAGGCTCGGCGTCAGCACGAGACCGACCCGCACGCGCGCGGTCGTCACCTCGAGGAAGGCTTCGGGCGCGTCGTCGAAGCCGGCCACCTGGCCCCACGCGTAGCGCGTCGTGTGCTCGACGCCCCAGTTGTGGTTCTGCGATCCGACCCAGCCGTCGATCACGGTGCGCGTCCCGTTCACGACGAGGTGCCCGTCGTAGCGCGCGAGCGGCGCGCCGACGAGCGCCTTGGCCTTCGGCAAGCCACCCTCATACAGGCGCTCAGGCAACAGGAGTAGCGGCGCGGAGCTCGACGCGTATGCCAGCGACCAGGAGATCGAGTGCGCGCCGCGCGCGGCCGCGCCTTCGAGGCCCGCGGCGTCGAGCCGTGCCTTCGCGATCGTCGCATTGAGCCCCTGCCCCGAGAAGCTACACGCGGATATCGGGTGCTCCTCTCTCCGAACCGACCACGAAGCGCGGGGCGTTCCATCGCGCCCGGCTATCCTCGACCGTCGCCTCCATCGCTCGCCTCCGACGTGGCGCGGCGCCACGGTCCCGGCCAGGAAGAGAAGTCGCCAACGACCGCTTCGCGGAAGCGGCGTTGACATCAGCATGCGCGCTACTTCGAGAACCACCCGGAGACGTGCTGGCGCATGCGCTGGAAGAATCCCGCGCGCTCCACACCAGCAAGCGCGACGACCGGCGCCTCCCCGAGTTGCTTGCCGTTGGCCGCGGCGACGACCTTGCCGATCACGGCACCCTTGGAGATTGGTGCCTCCAGGCCCGGGTTCAGCGAGACCGAGGTCTTGACCGCGGCGCCTTGTCCCTTGGATATCACCAGCGTCCACGACTGTGCAACTCCCACCGCGACATCAGGCGCCACGCCGTACAGCACCTTGGCGGTCGCCAGTGTCGCGCCTGCCTTGGCAGGGGTCGCCTCCTCGAAGTTGCTATAGCCCCAGTTGAACAGCACCCGGGTCTGGTCAGCTCGAGCTTGCGCGCTGTTCGCGTTCATGATGACCGAAATCAGGCGCATCCCGTTTCGCGTGGACGATGCGGTCAGGCAATACCCAGCTTCCTCCGTGTGCCCTGTCTTGAGTCCGTCGACGGTCGGATCGGTGTACAGCAACGCATTGCGATTGCCCTGCTTGATGCCGTTGTACGTGAACTCGTGCTCCGCGTAGATCGGGTAGTACTCGGCGCTATTGCGGATGATCGCCTGCGCGAGCACGGCGAGGTCGCGCGCCGAGGCCTTGTGGCCAGGGCTGGGCAGCCCGTCCGAATTCTCGAAGTGCGTATGCGTCATTCCCAGCTTCGCCGCTTCCGCGTTCATCATGGCGACGAACCCGGATTCCGAGCCGCCGACGTGCTCGGCCAGCGCCTTGGAGGCGTCGTTCCCGCTGTCGATGACGACGCCGCGCAGCATGTCGATCAAGGAGGCTTGCGCGTTGAGCGGCACGAACATGCAACTGTCGCCATCCTTGCCGCCGCGGCACCAGGCGCTCAGGCTCATGGTGACCGGTTCGCTGGGCTTCAGCTTTCCGCTCTTCAGCCGCTGCTCCACCAGGTAGCTGGTCATCATCTTGGTCAGTGACGCGGGCGGAAGCGGTTCGTCCGGATTGGACGAGGCGAGGATCTGCCCCGTGTTGAAGTCCATCAGGACCCACGCCCTGTTGGCGAGCACCGGCACCGAAAGTCCGTTCGCGTCGGTGGTCGTCGCTGATTCGATGGATGCGGCCGGCTTTGGCTTGTGAGCTGCTGCGTGGGGCTTGGGATGCGCCGCGCCGGAAGCAGCCCCAGCCAAGCCGGCCAGGATCGCGGTGGCAAGGATGGAAGGGAGCAGAGGGGAACTGCGGAGGCTGAAGGTCATTGAGAGATGCTTCCTGAAGAAGCCAGTATGTTGCTCGCGACCCGCCAGGGACGGCGAAATCTGGTTCGGCGTACTTGGTTGTGCTCGACAGGCGGCCGCGCGTGGATCATGCATATCAGAAACAGCAGGTGATGGCGCTGCCCCGCACGCCCGGGTTTGCCCTAGGAACCAAGAACCCCATCTCGCGGGGGAAACTCTTCACGGAATCAATGGTTGCTCAACTATTCACATCGTGCCACGACGCGTGCTTCTAATCTGGTAGTCAGGCACGGAAACACACAGCTGGTGAGTGGCGCGGTTGATTGACTGGCACCCTACGTCGCGAGGCGCTTGCGAAGGCTCGGTCGACCTCTTGGGCTGCTCCGTTAAGCCTTGCCCAGCCTTGTCCGAAGCAACGCTTCTCCGGTAGGCACTGACTCTCCGCTCGCCGCTTCGCCCCGTCGAACGGAGAGCGAGATCTCCCAACAGCGGGGCCCACCATCGGGCGACCAGAGAAAGTCGCCTCGAACGTGTGTCGCAGAGAGGGATGCGGAGAATGCATCGCCTCGCCCAAGCCCGCGTGTAGCGGGGCTCGGGAAGAAAAAAGCCACTGCGGTGCAGTGGCTTGGACTTGTTGGCGGAGCGGACGGGGCTCGAACCCGCGACCCCCGGCGTGACAGGCCGGTATTCTAACCAACTGAACTACCGCTCCTGCGGCTGGCGTCGCTCGGGGCTTGGCCCGCGCGAAAGCCCGGAACTTTACCACGAGCCGGCGAGCTGTCCGGCGCCGAGTAGGGTCGCCAGCCCCCAGACGACGAGCAGCACGCCGGCGGCGCGGCTCACCCAGTGCCCCGCCGGTACGAACTTCTCGACCATCACGAAGGCGGCGATGCCGGCGATCCAGGCGAGGTTCATGACGCCGCCGACGAACAGCAGCAGCATCAGCGGCGCGCAGCAGCCCAGGCAGTACAGGCCGTGGCGCGCCCCCATCGCGAAAGCGCCGGCGCGGCCGGGTCGCCAGTACGCCATGAAGAAGGCCAGCGGCGAACGGCAGTGCGTCAGGCAACCGCGCTTGGCGGGTGTCCACTGGTATGCGCCGGCGGCGACGAGCACGGCGCCGGCCAGGCCGACGCTGGTTGCCTGCATCATCGGCGACAGCAGCGCGAGCCTCTCGAGCGCGTACTGAAGCGCCGTCGCCGCCGCGCCAAACCCGCTCCAAACCGCGAGGTAGCCGAGCACGAAGAGCGCCGGCACCGCACGCGGCTCGCCGCGCCGCTCGGCCGCATCGGCATGCAGCAGGATCATCGGCGCGGCGCTGGGGAGCATCATCGCCGCCATCATCACCGCCCACATCGCGAACACGACCAGCGCGTGCGCCAGCGTCCAGGGGCCGCTGCTCATCGGCATCAGCATGTCGCCCATCGGCTCCATCATCCCGGCCCCGCTCCACAGCCAGGCCCACGAGGCGACGACGACGAGCGCCAGCCCCGCCGCGACGAGCACGCGCTCGCGGCGCAGCGCGACGCGTGCGAGCGTGTTCAAGCCGGACCGCGCCAGTCGAACGGGAAGTGCTTGCTCGAGCGGCCGCTGCGGTCCCACTTGAAGCCGAAGCCGTCGGCGCGATCGGTCGGCGCCACGCCCCAGGTCGTGACCTGTCCCGGCCCGACCTCGGCGCCCGGCGCATGGTGGACTTGCACGCGCGCGCCCGGCGGCGTGGTGGGCCCGGTCAGCGCCTTGGCCTCGCCGAGCAGCACGCCGGGGGTCTCGATGCGCCAGCCCGACAGGTCGGCCATCCAGCCGCCGGCCCGGCCGCCCCAGATCGCCTCGAGCGCCTGGCGTTGCGCGGCGTCGGCGCGCGCGTCGACGTAGAACGCCATCTGTGCCTTGGCGCCGGCCCACAGGTTGCCGGTGAAGGCGCCGAGCGCGACCACCGACAGGCCCGACAGGTCGACCGAGCCGTAGCGCCCGTCGCCGATGTGCCAGGCGAGGATGCCTTCGCAGGTGTTGTCGGTCGGCGGCTGGGCGAAGGTGCAGGGGCACGGGATGCTGCACTTGCAGACATCGAACCAGTCGCCCTTCGCATGCCACTGCGGTACGTCGGCCATGGCCTGCCTCCTGCGTTGACCACGCAGCCCAAGCTAGCCGACGCGGGCAGTCAATTCAAGCGTGCGCCGGCCTACTGGACCAGCGGGGTCGCCGCCGCGTCGAGGTCGACCCCTTCGAGGCACGCCTGCCCGGCCAGCACGCGCAGCCACTGGCGCAGCGCGGTGAGCGACGCCTGCTGGCGCAGCGAGCGCGCGACGTCGCCGCGCACCGCCTCGAACGGGGGCACTTCGCCGGGCTCGCGCGCCAGCACCTCGACCACATGCAGCCCGAAGCGGCTGTGCACCAGCCGCGGCAGCACGCCGACCTCGCTGCGGCCGAACAGCTCGCGGCCGAACTCGGGGGCACAGTCGTCGCCGCCGATCCAGCCGAGGTCGCCGCCGCCTGCGCCGCTGGGGCAGTTCGACAGCTTGCGCGCGGCCACCGCGAAGGCGTCGCCGCCCGGCTCGGCGCAGCGCAACTCGATCAGCGCCGCTTCGGCGCGCGCGCGCAGCTTCGCCACGTCGACGCCCGGTGTGACGGCAAACAGGATGTGCCGCGCATGCAGCCGCTCGCCCGGCCGCCAGCTCCCCGCGTGGGCGGCGTAGTGGCGCCGGCAGTCGTCCTCGCCCGGCTCGGGCACCTTCAGCGCCTGCTCGAGCAGCCGCTCGATCGCGCCCGAGGCGGCGGCGCTCGGCACGCCGTCGGGCGTGGCCACGTCGGCCGCGTCGAGCAGGCCGGCGCGCTGCGCCGCCTGGCGCAGCAGCTCGGTGCAGGCGCGCTGGCGCAGTTCCTCGGCCGGCAGCGCCTCGCCTGCACGGTTGAGCGCGACGCCGTTGACGCGCGCAACCGCTTCGAGTCCGG
>JBLMVT010000283.1:0-2812 GCA_050256835.1 Betaproteobacteria bacterium
GCCGCCGCCGCAGGGCATGCGCAGCGTGATCGGCGCGGTGAAGTCGCCCACCGAGCGGTAGCGCAGCCGCGCCGCCTCGGAGACGATCTGGTCCGACGCGGGATAGAAGTAGTCGGCGAACTGGATCTCGGCCACCGGCCGCAGCCCGTAGGCGCCCATGCCGACGGCCACGCCGACGATGCCGCCCTCGTTGATCGGCGCGTCGAACACGCGCGACGTGCCGTACTTCGCCTGCAGCCCCTCGGTGACGCGGAACACGCCGCCGAAGTAGCCGACGTCCTCGCCGAACACGACGACGTTCGGGTCGCGCTCGAGCATTACGTCGAGCGCCGAGCGCAGCGCCTGGATCATCGTCATCGGCCGCGTTTCCTCCCTCTCCTCCCGGGAGAGGGCCGGGGCGAGGGTCTCTTGCGTCAGCAATTCACTCCTGCCCATGTCAGCCTCCTACCAGCAGCTGCGCGCGCTGGCGCACCAAGTGAGGCGGCATGTCCTCGTAGACGTCCTCGAACATCGTCGCCGGGTTGGGGATGTGGCCGTCGACCAGCGTGCCGAAGCGCTCGGCTTCCTTCTGCGCCGCCAGCACCTCGGCCTCGATCGCCTTGCGCATCTCCTCGTGGCGTTCGTCGGACCACTCGCCGGTCGCGATCAGGTGCTGTTTCAGCCGCTCGACCGGGTCGCCGAGCGGAAAATGCGCCCAGTCGTCGGCCGGCCGGTAGCGCGAGGGATCGTCGGAGGTGGAGTGCGCGCCGGCGCGGTAGGTCACCCACTCGATCAGCGTCGGCCCGAGGTTCGAGCGCGCGCGCTCGGCGGCCCAGCGCGAGGCGGCGTAGACGGCGAGGAAGTCGTTGCCGTCGACGCGCAGCGAGGCGATGCCGCAGCCGACGCCGCGCCCGGCGAAGGTCGTCGCCTCGCCCCCGGCGATCGCCTGGAACGTGGAGATCGCCCACTGGTTGTTGACGACGTTCAGGATCACCGGCGCGCGGTACACGTGGGCGAAGGTGAGCGCGGTGTGGAAGTCGGCCTCGGCAGTGGCGCCGTCGCCGATCCAGGCCGACGCGATCTTCGTGTCGCCCTTGATCGCCGAGGCCATCGCCCAGCCGACGGCCTGGATGAACTGCGTCGCCAGGTTGCCCGAGACGGTGAAGAAGCCCGCGCGCTTGTACGAGTACATCACCGGCAGTTGGCGGCCCTTCATCGGGTCGCGCTCGTTGGAGAAGAGCTGGCACATCATGTCGACCATCGACACGTCGTCGCGCGCCAGCAGCAGGCTCTGCTGCCGGTAGGTCGGGAAGCACATGTCGCCCGGCTCGAGCGCGAACGACTGGCCGCTGCCGATCGCCTCCTCGCCCAGGCTCTGCATGTAGAACGAGGTCTTCTTCTGGCGCTGCGCCATCAGCATGCGCGCGTCGAAGGCGCGCGTCTTGAGCATCGCGGCCAGGCCGCGGCGCTTGCGGTCGGCGTCGAGATCCTGCGGCACCCAGGGACCGACGGCGCGGCCGTCGTCGTCGAGCACGCGCACCAGCGCCTGGGCGAGGTCGCCGGTGTCGGCCGGCGAGACCTCGACCGGCGGGCGCCGCACCGCGCCTGCCGCCGAGGTGTGCAGGTAGGAGAAGTCGGTGTGGCAGCCGGGGCGGCCCGAGGGCTCGGGCACGTGAAGTTGCAGCGGCGCGCGTGCCGGTTCGGCGATGCGGTCCATCAGGGGCTCCTTGGCACGGGTGCGATCGTGTCACGCCCGGCATGCGACGCGCGCCGGGTGGGCACGCATCCGACATCGATACGACGCGAAGGGTAGCCGATCACGCCTATCCTTTGCACGACGCCCATGAAGCTCGTCACCTGGAACATCCAATGGGGCCGCGGCGCCGACGGCCGAGTCGACCTCGACCGCGTGGTCGCCGACCTGCGGCGCTTCTGTCCCGACGCCGACGTCGTCTGCCTGCAGGAAGTGTCGGCCGGCTTCGAGGACCTGCCGGGCGTCGCCGACGCCGTCGACCAGTTCGCCGCCCTGGCCGCGCGGCTGCCCGGCCATGCGCTGATCGACGGCGCGGCGACCGACCTGCCCGGCGCGGGCGGGGCACGGCGTCGCTTCGGCAACGCGATCCTCACGCGCCTGCCGGTGCGTCAGGTGCTGCGCCATCTGCTGCCCTGGCCCGCCGACCCGGAGGTCAAGAGCATGCAGCGCGCGGCCGTCGAGGCGACGCTGGACGCGCCCATCGGTCCGCTGCGCGTGACGACCACGCACCTGGCCTACTACTCGGCGCGCCAGCGCGTCGTGCAGGTCGAGCGGCTGCGCGAACTGCAGCGCGAAGGCCATGCGCACGCGCTGCAGCCGCGGCGCCGCGGGCGCGGCCCGTTCACGGTCGAGCCGCGCGGCGTCGGCTCCGTCGTCTGCGGCGACTTCAACTGCCGCCCCGAGGCGCCCGAGCGCGCTCGGCTGACGGCGCCGTTCGACGATGCCACGCCGACCCTGCGCGACGCCTGGGAACTGATGCACCCGGGTGTGCCGCACCCGCCGACGGTCGGCCTGTACGACAAGGCGCAATGGCCGGGCGAGCCGTTCACCTTCGACTACGTGCTGGTCAGCGCCGACCTCGCGCCGCGCGTGCGCGCGCTCGACGTCGACGCCGTCACGGCCGCCTCCGACCACCAGCCGCTGCGGCTCGAGCTGGCCTGACGCCGGTCGCTAGTGCGGCTTGCGCGGACCGCGCAGCGACTTCGCCTTGAACACGTTGCCGTCCCACTCGCCGCCGTCGTCGTCGGCGCGGCGTTCGCGCGCGCGCCGGATCGCCTCGGCGGCCTCCCGCGCCGCGGC
>JBLMVT010000284.1:0-4625 GCA_050256835.1 Betaproteobacteria bacterium
CCTCGCTGGACGGCATGTGCCTCGCATGCGGCGATCCCGCACGCACGCTGCGCCCGAACATCGTTCTGCTCGGTGAGACGGCCGACCGGGGGTTGTTCGCGCGCGCGGAGCTTGCCATGAAGCGTGCGGACGTGGTCATCGTCTCGGGCAGCGACGCCACGACGTTCCCGAGCGCTGGACTGCTGGAGAAGGCACGCGCGCGAAGTGCGCATGTCGTGATGCTCGGCGCCGACAGCCGAACGAGGCGCGAACTGGCCGACGTTTCCATCTCGGCTCCGTCGGAGGCGATCGTTCGTGCACTGATCGATGCGGTGCGCGAGCCCTCCGCCGATGGCGTTGCCGGCGAGCTTTCCGAAGCAGGTTTCGACATCCAGTGCTATCTGGGCGGGCAGGGGACCGACGGCTTCGGACTGACGCTGCAAGAGGCGCTGGCCTGGTCGAGTCGGGATATCGAGCACCACCTCGCCACGCTGCCGTGGATGTTCCCCCTGCCGACGACCAGCCAGGTGAATCCCGACGCACCCGTGCCGACGCACCAGGACTTCCGCCTGCTGGCCCAGGACCGGCATGTCATTGACGGGATGAGGCGAGCGTTCGCGCTGATGCTGCGCCACTATGGACTGCAGTGGCAGGACGGGCGGGTGGAGCGTGCCGCGCAATGGATGCACGGCTTCGCCCTGTGGGCCGTGTCCGGGTCCTATCACGACCTCTTCATTTCGCGCATTCTCGGTGCGCTGACCCTCTGCGGCCTGCGCGAAGAGGCCACGGCGTTCCTGCACGCGGTGGAAGCCGAGGTCCTGCGCTATCGAGGCGACCAAGCGCGGACGCCGCTGCAGCATTGGCGGCTCGCCGTCAGCTTCTGAACCCGATCACGCGCCCCTCACCCTGACCTTCTTCCTGCGTGCGCGGAGAGGGAAGGGAGCGGGCTCGCGCCACGGCTGCCGCGCCCGTAGGCGTGCAGGTTCACGTCCTGGAAGGCGAGCATCGCGCCCAGCCGGCGGTCGGCCGGCGCCGCGAAGCCGCATTCGCCCTCGAACCGCGCCGGGTTGCGGAAGGTGCCGAGCAGCAGGTCCCAGACCGGCAGGTCGCCGTAGTTGAAGGCGTGCACGCCCAGGCGATGGTGCTCGCAGTGCGCCTCCGGCCGCTGGATGACGTAGCCGAGCCAGCGCGGCGTGTGCACGTTCCAGTGCTGGAACATGCCGTAGAAGGCGGCGACGTAGCCGACCAGCGCCGCCGCCAGCGGATCGAGCCCGAGCACGATCAGCGTGACGAACAGCTGCAGCAGCACCTGAACCACCATCTCGAGCGGGTGGAACAGCACCGAGCCGGGGATGTCGACGCGGCGCGGGCTGTGGTGGACCTGGTGCGTCAGCCGCCACAGCAGCGGCACCGTGTGCGCCGTGCGGTGCCATGCGTACATCAGGCCCGACAGCACGACGTAGCCGACCACCGTGCCGCCGGCGAGGCCCAGGCCGCTGCCGTCCGCCCAGCGGTGCGCGGCCAGCCAGGCCGGATCGAACAGCAGCGGCACGACGGTCGAGACGATGCCGATCAGCAGCAGGAAGGCGATGCCGATCCAGGTCCAGCCGCGGCGCTCGGGGAAGCTGCGCGCCGGACGCAGGCGTTCGACGGCGAGCATCGCGAAGAAGGTGAGCGGAACGAGCAGGCCGATGAGATCGACGGCGTCCATGCGAACCTCCGGTCAGAAGTGGCACTTACAGCGTAAGTCTCGGCGAGGACTATAGTCTTACACCGTAAGGAGAGCAAGCCCTTGTCCAAGCCCGCCCCCGCGCCGCGCCGCCGCGCCGCGCCGACGCCGCTGTCGCGCGAGCGCATCCTCGATGCCGCGTTCGCCCTGGTGTCCGAGCAAGGCCTGGCGGCGCTGTCGACGCGCAAGCTCGGCACGCGCCTGCGCTGCCAGGCGATGAGCATCTACCACCACTTCCCGAGCAAGCACCACCTGCTCGACGCGATGGTCGAGCACGCGCTGGCCGGCGTCGAGGTGCCCGAGCCGGGGCCCGACCCCGAGGCGCGCCTGCGGAGCATGCTCGAGTCGTACCGCGCGATGGCGCGGCGCTGGCCGGCGCTGTACCCGCTCGTCGCCGTGCACCGGCTCAACATGCCGGCCGGCGTGCGGATGATCGAGGCGGTGCTGCGGCTGATCCACTCGGCCAACGGCGGCGACGTCGAGCTGACGGCGCGCCAGTTCCGCGCCATCGGCTACTACCTGACGGGCGCCGCGCTCGACGAGGCGGCCGGCTACGCGAAGGGCCCGTCGGCGGCCGAACCGGTGAGCGACGCGTTCATTGCCGAGCATTGCCCGCTGCTGGCCGCCGTCGCGCCGTACTTCAAGCCTGCGCACTGGGACGCGACCTGGCGCTACGGGCTCGACGCGCTGCTCGACCGCGCCCGCGAGGACGCTGCCGCAGCAGCGACCGCGCGCGCGGGCAGGCGTGCGCGGGCCGCCTCCTAGAATCGCCGCCCATGGCAAGCAAGCAGGGGCGTTACGCCGAAGACTCGATCCGCGTCCTCAAGGGCCTCGAACCCGTCAAGCAGCGGCCGGGCATGTACACCCGCACCGACAACCCGCTGCACGTCGTGCAGGAGGCGATCGACAACGCCGCCGACGAGGCGCTCGCCGGCCACGGCCGGCGCATCGGGCTGACGCTGCACGCCGACGGCTCGGTCAGCGTCGAGGACGACGGCCGCGGCATCCCGTTCGGGCTGCACCCGGAAGAAGGCATCCCGGTGCTCGAGATCGTGTTCACCCGGCTGCACGCCGGCGGCAAGTTCGACAAGGGCGCGGGCGGCGCCTACAGCTTCTCGGGCGGGCTGCACGGCGTCGGCGTGAGCGTCACCAACGCGCTGGCGAAGCGCCTGCAGGTCACCGTGTTCCGCGACGGCCAGGTGGCGACGCTGGCCTTCGCCGGCGGCGACGTCGCCGAGCCGCTCGCCGTGCGCCGCGCCGCGAAGGACGAGCGCCGCCAGGGCACGACGGTGCGCGTCTGGCCCGATCCGAAGTACTTCGACAGCGCCGAGCTGCCGCGCCAGGAGCTGGTGCACCTGCTGCGCAGCAAGGCCGTGCTGATGCCGGGCGTCGAGGTCACGCTCGGCATCGAGAAGACGGGCGAGACCGAGCGCTGGCTCTACCAGGGCGGCTTGCGCGACTACCTGCTGCGCACGCTGCCGGCCGACCCGCTGATCCCGCTGTTCGAGGGCGCGCAGTACGCGAGCGGCGCCGAGACCGAGAACTTCGCCGAGGGCGAGGGCGCGGCCTGGTGTGTCGCCTTCACCGAGGACGGCGCGCCGGTGCGCGAGAGCTACGTCAACCTGATCCCGACGGTCGCCGGCGGCACGCATGAGAGCGGACTGAAGGACGGCCTGTTCCAGGCTATCAAGGGATTCATCGAGCTGCATGCCCTGCTGCCCAAGGGCGTCAAGCTGATGAGCGAGGACGTGTGGTCGCGTGCCTCGTTCGTGCTGTCGGCCAAGGTGCTCGACCCGCAGTTCCAGGGGCAGATCAAGGAGCGGCTCAATTCGCGCGACGCGCTGCGGCTGGTCTCGGCCTTCGTCAAGCCGCCGCTCGAGCTGTGGCTGAACCAGCACGTCGAGCACGGCAGGAAGCTCGCCGACCTCGTCATCCGCCAGGCGCAGACGCGCCAGCGCGCCGGCCAGAAGGTCGAGAAGCGCAAGGGCTCCGGCGTGGCCGTGCTGCCCGGCAAGCTGACCGACTGCGAGAGCCGCGACCTGGCCCACAACGAGCTGTTCCTGGTCGAGGGCGACTCGGCCGGCGGCAGCGCCAAGATGGGCCGCGACAAGGAGACGCAGGCGATCCTGCCGCTGCGCGGCAAGGTGCCCAATGCCTGGGAGGTCGAGCGCGACCGCCTGTTCGCCAACAACGAGATCCACGACATCGCGGTGGCGGTCGGCGTCGACCCGCACGGGCCGAACGACGCCCCCGACTTCTCCGGCCTGCGCTACGGCAAGGTGTGCATCCTATCCTACGCCGACGTCGACGGCTCGCACATCCAGGTGCTGCTGCTGACGCTGTTCTTCCGCCACTTCCCCAAGCTGATCGAGCGCGGCCACGTGCACGTGGCCAAGCCGCCGCTGTTTCGCGTCGACGCGCCGGCGCGCGGCAAGAAGCCCGCGGCGAAGCTGTACGCGCTCGACGAGGGCGAGCTCGAGGCCACGCTCGACAAGCTGCGCAAGGAAGGCTGCCGCGAGGGCGGCTGGACGATTAGCCGCTTCAAGGGGCTGGGCGAGATGAGCGCCGAGCAGCTCTGGGAGACGACGCTGAATCCGGACACCCGGCGCCTGCTCACGGTCGCCTGCGGCGAGCTCGACGCGGCGCTCACCGCCGCGGCGCTGAACCGGCTGATGGGCAAAGGCGAGGCCGCGGCGCGGCGCGAGCTGATGGAACTGCGCGGCGACGCGGTCGAGGTCGATGTGTGAAAGTCACGCGGTATTTCGAGGCGACGCGAGCGACCCGATCGGGCGGCGATCCGCCTTGAATGCTGCTGGCCGACGGTCAAACCGTCCACAATGCCTTCTTCGACCGGAACTTCACGCCATGAGAATCCGCTACTTCGCCGATACCGACACGCTCTACATCGAGTTCCGGA
>JBLMVT010000285.1:0-3711 GCA_050256835.1 Betaproteobacteria bacterium
GGCCGACAGCGGCTCGCCTTCGGTGAGGTTGAAGTGCAGGCCGATGCCGATGCTTCGGTCCAGCGCCGCGAGCCGTGCCGCGGCGGCGGGCCAGTGCGCCCCGTTGACCAGGCACGACAGAGAGGACAGGCGCTCGTGCGCGGCCAGCTCGACCAGGCAACCCGACAGCGCCGGCGTCAGCCCGTAGTCGTCGGCGCAAAGGTCGAGCCGGCGCGTCATGGCGCCGGGCTCGCGCGTCGGGCGGTCCCGGGCGGCCGGGCTCATTCGGCGCGCCGCGGTCCCTTGGGCAGCGCGCGCACCTTGGGGTCGGCGGCGGACAGCTCGTCGCGCCGCGCGAAGGCATCGAAGGTGGCGCGGCCGGCTTCGCTGCCGACCAGGTAGATCGGCCGCTGCTTGACCTCGTCGAAGATGCGGCCGACGTATTCGCCGAGGATGCCGATCGAGATCAGCTGCACGCCGGCGAAGAACATCATCCCGGCGACGATGGTCGGCCAGCCGGCGACGTCGCTGCCGTGCACGAAGTGGTCGACGACGATGAACGCGCCGTAGCCGAGCGCACACATCGCCACCAGCGCGCCGACGCCGCTCCACAGTCGCAGCGGAAAGTTGGTGAAGGCGGTGACGCCGGTGAAGGCCAGCCGCGTCAGGCTCTTCAGCGAGAACGAGCTCTCGCCGGCCAGCCGCTCGCCGGGCATGTACTCGATCACCTCGGTGCGAAAGCCGACCCAGGCGTACAGCCCCTTCATGAAGCGGTTGCGCTCGGGCAGTGCGCGCAGCGCGTCGACCACGCGGCGGTCCAGCAGGCGGAAGTCGCCGGCGTCGACCGGCATCTCGAACGACGGGTTGCGGTTGACCAGCCAGTAGAAGGCGCGCGTGCCCAGCCGCTTGATCCAGCCCTCGTCGGCGCGCGAGCGGCGCGCCGTGCAGACCATGTCCGCCCCCTGCTGCCAGACCGCGAGCATGCGCGCGATCATCGACGGCGGATGCTGCAGGTCCGCATCCATCAGCACGACGACGTCGCCGCCGGCGTGGTCGAGCCCGGCGGTGAGCGCGCATTCCTTGCCGAAGTTGCGCGACAGCCGCAGGCAGCGCACGCCGGGCTCGCGCGTCCAGCCGGCCATGACGAGCGGCGTGTCGTCGCGGCTGCCGTCGTCGACGACGATCACCTCCCAGTCGTCGGACAGCGCCGCCAGCGCCTCGCGCAGCAGCGGCAGCAGCACCGGCAGGTTGCGCGCCTCGTTGTAGGCGGGCACGACGCAGCTGATGCGCGGGCGCGGGGTGCGGGCGGCGGGCTGGATCATCGGCGTGCAGTATCGGCGATCGGGCGGCGACAATCGCACGTCCCCGGCTGCCGCCCGATGACCGACACGACTTCCCTGCCTTCGGCCTTGCGCGAGTACGCGCGCGACGCGCTGCGCGACGACCTCGTCGCCGCCTGCGTCGTCAGCGTGCTGCTGATCCCGCAGAGCCTGGCCTATGCGCTGCTGGCCGGGCTGCCGGCGCAGGTCGGCCTGTACGCCAGCCTGCTGCCGCTGGTCGCCTACGCCGCGATCGGCTCGAGCCCGCACCTGGGCATCGGGCCGGTGGCGGTGGTGTCGCTGATGGTCGCGCAGGCGCTGCACGACGCGCCGGCCGGCGCGGCGGCGACCGCGGTCGCGCTGGTGCTGGCCGCCGAGGTCGGCTTGCTGCTCGTCGCCGCGGCGCTGCTGCGCCTGGATGCGCTGGCCGCGCTGCTCAGCGTGCCGGTCCTGCACGGCTTCGAGACCGGCGCCACGCTGTCGATCGCGATGAGCCAGCTGCCGGTGCTTTTCGGCGCCTCCGCGCAGGGCACCAACCTGCCGGGGCTGGCGCGTTCATGGGAGCACGCGGCCATCGCCTGGTCGCTGCCGACCGTGCTGTTCGGCATCAGCGCGCTGGTCGTGCTGTGGCTGACGCGCCGCCACGGCGTGCGCTGGCTGGCCCGGCTCGTGAGCGTGCCGGTGGCGACGCTGCTCGTGCGGCTGGTGCCGCTGGTGGTGCTGGTGGTGGCCATCGGCCTCGCCGCGGCGACCGACGCCGGCGCGCGCGGCGTGGCGCTGGTCGGTGCGCTGCCCGAACTGGCGCCGACGTTCGCCCTGCCGCCGCTCGATACCGCGCTGTGGTGGCGCCTGCTGCCGGCGTCCGCGGCGATCGCGCTCGTCGCCTTCGTCAGCAGCCTGGTGGTTGCCGAATCGCTGGCCCGGCGCGCGGGCACGCGCATCGACCCGCGGCGCGAACTCACCGGGCTCGGCGCCGCCAACCTGGTCGCCGCACTGGCCAGCGGCATGCCGGTCGCGGGCAGCTTCTCGCGCAGCGTGGTCAACCTCGACGCCGGCAGCCGCACGCGCATGATCGGCGTCTTCACGGCGGCGCTGATGGCGCTCGCACTGCTGCTGCTGGCGCAGCCGCTGGCCTGGCTGCCGGCCTCGGTGCTGGCCGCGACGATCATCGTCGCCGTGCTCGCCGGCTTCGACCCCGGCCCGTTCCGCGAGGCCTGGCGCTTCTCGCGCGGCGAGGGGCTGCTGATGGCCGGCGTGGCGACGCTGGTGCTGCTGGTCGACGTGAGCAGCGCGCTGGTCGCCGGCGTCGCGGCGTCGATCGCGCTGCTGCTGCAGCGCACGGCGCGCCCTCACGTGGCGGCGATCGGCCGCGTGCCGGGCACCGAGCACTACCGCAACGTCGACCGCCACGCGGTCGAGCTCACGCCCGGCGTGCTGGCGCTGCGCATCGACGAGAGTCTGGTCTTCACCAACGCGCGCGAGCTCGGCGACGTCGTGCTGCAGCAGCTCGCCGCGCATCCGGGCACGACGCGCGTGGTGCTGCTGATGTCGCCGATCAACGACGTCGACTTCAGCGGGCTGGAGGCGCTACGCGCGCTGCACGACGCGCTGGCCGCGCGCGGCGTGCGGCTCGATCTGTCGGAGGTCAAGGGACCGGTGCTCGACGCGCTGCGCGCCGGCGGCTGGTCGCACTGGTTCGCCGGCCGCGTCTTCCTCAGCCACCATCAGGCGATGCGCGACGAGCAGGGCGTCGCGGCCTGACATGCGCTAGACGACGAGCGCCTCGTCGGTGCGCTGGTCGCCGCGGTTGTCGACCCAGTGCAGGGTCACCTTGTCGCCGGCCTTGCCGCCCCTGACCGTGAATTGCAGGTAGGGGTTCTTGGCGATCGCGGTGCCCCACTGGCCCGAGAGCACGGTGCGGCCGTTCAGCGCGGCACTCATCTCGGTGATGTACCAAGCCGGGATGAGCTTGCCGGCGCTGTCCTTGCGCAGCCCGGTCTCCATCTCGTGGCTCATCAGCACCCGCACGACGACGTTGCCGTCCTTGGCCTGGGCGCGGATGCGCATCGGTTCGCCCATCAGTTTCTCCTTGCTGGCCCGCGCGGCTCACCCACCGCAGCCGCCGAGGGTGACCTTGACGACCTTCTGCGCGAACAGCACGCGGCCGTCGCCGAGCATGGCCACGGCGTAGACCGGCGACGTCTCGGCCATCTTGATGCGCGTGGCGACGCTCGGCTCGAGGGTGTCGCCGAGGTCGAACCAGCCTGCCAGCGTGTTCGGGTTCTTCTCGACGAGGAACAGCAGCCGCTTCGCGCCGGGCAGCGTCGTGCTGGCGGCGACCGGCACGACCGCACCGTTCTCGGCGATGTCGGGCGCGGTGAGCTGGACCTGCGGGCTTTCGACCGGCCGGCCG
>JBLMVT010000286.1:0-3055 GCA_050256835.1 Betaproteobacteria bacterium
CGCCGGCGACCTGCTGTTCCATCTCGAGCTGGGCGGCGAGTTCGAGTTCGCCATCGACGAAGGCGTTCATCCGTTCCAGGCTGGGTCGGCCGTTCATCGCTTCGCTCCTTGGTTGGCGACCGCCCGCAGCGCCGGGCGCACGGGCGCGGTGAGCGCGTCGCGCATCAGCGCGCGCGCGCGGGACAGGCGCGACATCACCGTCCCGACCGGGGTGCCGATGATGTCGGCGATCTCCTTGTACGAGAGGTCCTCGAGTTCGCGCAGCACGAGCACCTCGCGGAACACGACCGGCAGTCCCGCCAGCGCCTCGTTGATCTGCGCCCGGTCGGCCGCACGCAGGGCGACCGCCTGCGGCTCGTCGGCGGCGGGCGCCGCGATGTCCTGCCACGCGCCGTCGTCGTCGTCGTCGAGCCCGACGAGCTCGGGTCGGCGGTTCTCCTTCAGCCAGGCCCAGCAGGTGTGCCGCACGATCTGCATCAGCCACGGGCGTGCGTTGTCGCCGCGGAAGGTGCCGAAGTAGCGCAGCGCGCGCAGCGACGCCTCCTGCACGACGTCCTCGGCGTCGTGGTCGCTGCGCGTGAGCCAGCGCGCCAGGTTGTAGGCGGCGTCCAGGTGCGGCAACGCCAGCCGTTCGAAACGCCCAAGGTCAGCCTCGTCGATCACGGTCGGGTCCTTTCCGTCCGTCGGGATACCGGGCGCGCCGCGCACCTATTCCCGCGTCGGTCATACCCGGGTTGGCCACGGGGCCTTGTCGTCGACCGCGGGAATGGCGCCCGGCTTCGGCCGGTATGTCGATGCGAGCCCGGCGGGTGCGCCCGTCCGCGGCCCGGACCGATCAACCCAGGAGACCTTCATGAGCATCGATCGCAGGCAGTTTCTCCGGCTGGCGGGCTACGGCGGCGCCGTCTTCGCCTCGGCTCTCGGTAGCGCGCACGCGGCCGGCACGCCGCCGGCCCCGGGCTACGACGACTTCCACTTCGTCCAGCTGTCCGATAGCCACTGGGGCTTCGAGGGCCCCGCCAACCCCGACGCGCGCGGCACCCTGCCGAAGGCGATCGCGGCCGTCAATGCGCTGCAGGACGCGCCCGACTTCGTCGTCTTCACGGGCGACCTGACGCACACCACCGACGACCCGCGCGAGCGGCGCAAGCGCATGGCCGAGGTGCGCGAGCTGGTCGGCGGCCTGCGCGTGAAGACCGTGCACTTCATGCCCGGCGAGCACGACGCCGCGCTCGACCACGGTCGCGCGTTCAAGGAGCTGTTCGGCCCGACGACTTACGCGTTCGACCACAAGGGAGTGCACTTCATCGCCCTCGACAACGTCAGCGACCCGGCGGCCAGCCTCGGCGACGAGCAGCTCGGCTGGCTGGCCGACGACCTGCGGCGCCAGAGCACCGACGCGCGCATCGTCGTGTTCGCGCATCGTCCGCTGTTCGACCTCTATCCGCAATGGGACTGGGCGACGCGCGACGGCGCGCGCGCAGTCGAACTGCTGTCGGGCCACGCCAACGTCACGGTGTTCTACGGCCACATCCACCAGGAGCACCACCACATGACCGGGCACATCGCGCACCACTCGGCGAAGTCGCTGATCTTCCCGCTGCCCGCGCCGGGCTCGCAGCCCAAGCGCACGCCGCTGCCGTGGGACCCGGCGCAGCCCTACCACGGACTGGGGTTCCGCGAGGTCGAGGCCGAGGGGAGCCGCTACGCGATCACCGAACTGCCGGTGCAGGGAGCCTGAGGCCATGCACACCGACATCCGACGGCGTACCCTGCTGGCCGGCGCCGGCGCGTTCGCGCTGGGCACACTCGCCTCGCTCGCGAGCGCCGCGACGAAGGAGCGCGTGATCAAGGTCGTGGCGCGCAAGTTCGAGTTCGTGCCCAACGAGATCCGCGTGCGCAAGGGCGAGAGCGTGCTGCTGCACGTCAGCGCGCCGGAGGTGCCGATGGGCATCAACTTCGCCGACTTCGGCGCGCGCACCGACATCGTCCCCGGCAAGGCGGCTATGCTGCACCTGCGCCCCGACAAGGTCGGCAGCTTCACGTTCGTGTGCGACGTGTTCTGCGGCAGCGGCCACGAGGACATGAGCGGTACGCTCGTCGTCGCCGAATAACGTCGCACGACGACAGGTCGCGCCTTGATCTGCCGCGCCGCATGGTCTAACTTCCTTGCGCGGACGTTCGACGCAGGAGAGCGACATGGCGCAGTGGAAACTCGGCGGAACCTATTTCGAGACCTGCAATTGCGAGGTGGCGTGCCCGTGCGTGTTCACCAGCGCGCCGTCGCACGGCGACTGCACGGTGCTGGTCGCCTGGCACGTCGACCGCGGCAGCTTCGACCATACGCCGCTCGACGGCCTGAACGTCGCGCTGGCGGTGCGCACGCCCGGCCACATGCTGCAGACCAAGTGGACGGCGGCGGTCTACGTCGACGAGCAGGCGAAGGACGCGCAGAAGGACGCGCTGCTCACCATCTTCTCGGGCAAGGCGGGCGGCCACCCGGCCGTGCTCGCATCGTTCGTCGGCGAGATCCTCGGCGCCAAGAGCGTGCCGATGCGCTACCACAACGACGGCAAGCGGGCCAGCCTCGACGTCGCGAACGTGATCTCGGCCGAGATCGAGGCCATCGAGGGCCAGGGCGGCGGGCCGGTCACGATCGCAGGGCACCCGCTGTGCATCGCCCCGGGCCAGGCGGCCACGGTCGCGCGCTCGAAGTCGTTCGGCTTCACCGACTACGGGATGAACTGGCAGCTCTCCGGGCGCAACGGCTTCATGAGCCCGTTCTCGTACGCGTCGGGGTGAGCGGCTCGCACGGCCGGAGGTCATGCGCCTGTCGCGCGTCCGCGGCAGGCGGTACCCGGGCCGGGCTCATGCGTTGGCGGTCGGCTGCGCCGACTTCGCTTGCGATGCTCGCCTCGGAGTCGCGCGGCATAACTCACTTCGCGACCTGCGGTCGCTGCGTTCCAGATGCCGCGAGTCAGTTCACGAGGCGCGCGCCTGGCGGCACGCCCCGACCCCGAGGCTGCGCTTCTCACCGCCACTAAATCGCCCGTCC
>JBLMVT010000287.1:0-11210 GCA_050256835.1 Betaproteobacteria bacterium
CTGGAGCCCGGCATCGCGCGACGTTCCGTACCGACCGCGGACTCGGCGAGCGCCGCGCGGCGGAACGCCGCGGCAGCGATGCCGCGGCGATTCAGTGGGGATGCGCCTCGCCGCCCGAGGCTTCTCGGGCCCATTCGGTCGGGGTGAGCGTCTTCATCGACAGCGCGTGGATGTGCGCGCGCATTCTATCGCCGAGCGCCCGGTAGACCCGCTGGTGGCGCCGGACGCGCGACAGCGAGTCGAACTCCGGCGAGACGATGGTAGCGAAGAAGTGGCGGCCGTCGCCCTCGACCTCGAGGTGCTCGCAGGGCAGCCCCGCGGCGATCAGGGCGCGCACTTCGTCGGGCGTCGGTTCGGCTTCGGACATGGTGGCCGCATTGTAGGCGGCCCGCTGTCGTACGTTGCGGGCCACGCTACGAAAGGTCTGCCCGATGAGCTGCCGCCCTCAGTGGCGGATCTTGTAGCCGATGCGCAGCAGGTGCAGCGCCAGCGCGCAGACGACCGCCAGGCTCGCCGCCACCACCGCCAGGCTGGTCCAGGGCGACACGTCGCTGGCGCCGAAGAAGCCGCGGCGGAAGCCGTCGATGACATAGAAGAACGGGTTCAGGTGGCTGACGCCCTGCCAGAACGCGGGCAGCGAATGCACCGAATAGAACACGCCCGACAGGAAGGTCATGGGCATGATGAGGAAGTTCTGGAACGCGGCGATCTGGTCGAACTTCTCCGCCCACAGGCCGGCGATCAGCCCGAGCGCGCCCATGATGGCCGCGCCGGCGACGGCGAAGACGGCGATCCAGGCCGGCTCGGCCGCGGCCAGCGGCGCGAACCAGCACGTCACGAGCAGCACGCCCAGGCCGACCACCAGCCCGCGCAGCATCGAGGCGCCCACGTACGCGACGAACCAGGCGCGGTGCGACAGCGGCGTCACCAGCACGAACACGAGGTTGCCGGTGACCTTGCTCTGGATCAGTGACGAGCTGCTGTTGGCGAAGGCGTTCTGCAGCACGCTCATCATCACCAGCCCGGGCACGAGGAAGCTGGTGTAGCCGACCGACTCGAACACCTTGACGCGGTTCTCCAGCACGTGGCCGAAGATCAGCAGGTAGAGCATCGCCGTCAGCACCGGCGCGGCGACGGTCTGGAAGGCGACCTTCCAGAAGCGCAGCACCTCCTTGTAGAGCAGCGTGCGCGCACCGGCCAGCGCCGCATTCATGCGCCGTGCTCCAGCGGGTCGTAGCCTTCCACGGGCAGCGGCCGCTCGTGCTCCGGTTCGAGTTCGGGCTCGGCCTGCATGATCTCGAGGAACACGTCCTCCAGGTCGGCGCGACCGATCTCCAGGTCCTCGACCTTCACCCCGGCGGCGCGCAGCCGGGCCAGCAGCGACTCGACCTCGGCGGCGTCGTGCGCGGTCAGCTGCACGATGCGCCCGGTGACACGCGCCTGCGCGGCCACCGCGGCAGGCAGCGGCTGGTCGGTCTTGAAGCGCAGCATCGTGCTGGCGGTGCCGGCGAGCAGGGCCGAGGTGCGGTCGAGCGCGACCACGCGGCCGCGCTTGAGCATGGCGATCCGGCCGGCCAGCGCCTCGGCCTCCTCGAGGTAGTGCGTGGTCAGCAGCACCGTGTGACCCTGCTTGTTGAGCCGGTCGATGAACTGCCACAGCGTCTGGCGCAGCTCGACGTCGACGCCGGCGGTCGGCTCGTCGAGCACGATCACCGGCGGCCGGTGCACCAGCGCCTGTGCCACCAGCACGCGCCGCTTCATGCCTCCCGACAGCGCGCGCATGTTGGCGTGCGCCTTGTCGGCCAGCCCCAGGTGGTGCAGCAGCTCGTCGATCCAGGCGTCGTTGTGTGTCACGCCGAAGTAGCCGCTCTGGATGCGCAGCGCCTCGCGCACGCTGAAGAACGGGTCGAACACCAGCTCCTGGGGCACGATGCCGAGCGAGCGGCGCGCTGCGGCGTAGTCGCCGACGACGTCGTGGCCGAGCACCTCGACGCTCCCGCGGGTGGCACGCGTCAGTCCGGCGAGGATGCTGATCAGCGTCGTCTTGCCCGCGCCGTTCGGGCCGAGCAGGCCGAAGAACTCGCCCGCCTCGATGTCGAAGGTCACGTCGTCGAGGGCGCGCAGCTCGCCGTGGCTGCGCCCGGCGCGGCGGTCGGCATAGACCTTGGTGACGTGCTGGAACGAGACGGCCGCCGGCATGTGAGCGCGATTGTAGGCGGCCGGTTGATGCTAGATTGCCGCTCACCATGCCCGCCAGGAAGCCGCCGCGACGCACGGCCGAGCGCATCCTCGAGGTCACGCTCGAGCTGTTCAACCGCTTCGGCGAGCCCAACGTCTCGACCACGCTGATCTCCGCCGAGCTGAACATCAGCCCGGGCAACCTCTACTACCACTACCCGGCCAAGGACGAGCTGATCAACTCGCTGTTCGACCGCTTCGAGAAGTCGCTCGGCGAGCTGCTCGGCGCCGCCGACAGCGTGCGCCACATCGAGGACGCGTGGCTGTTCCTGCACATGCTGTTCGAGCTGATCTGGCGCTACCGCTTCCTCTACCGCGACCTCAACGACCTGCTGTCGAAGAACCGCCGGCTCGAGACGCACTTCCAGTTCGTGCTGAGGAACAAGACGCAGGCGGTGAAGTCGCTGCTCGGCGGGCTGGCCGCCGGCGGCGCGCTCGCCGCCCCGCTGGGGGGTGACGACGCCGAGACCGTCGCCACCGCGATGGTGGTCGTGCTGACCTACTGGCTGAGCTACGAGTACGTGCGCGACCCGCGCCGGGCGCTCGAACCCGAGGCCGCCGAGGCGGCCCTGCTGCGCGGCGCCTATCACGTGCTCGCGCTGCTGGCGCCGCACCTGCAGGCCGCGCAGCGCGAGCACCTGCGCGGGCTGGTCGGCCGCTACCGGGCCACGACCTGATTCCGAGGAGACGCCATGGCCAAGTGGACCGCCTTTCCCTACGACGCGACGCCGTACCGCTACGACCCGGCCGCGCTGAAGAAGCACTGGGCGCGGCTGCACGCCGGCGACGCCGAGCCGCGGCCGTCGGACGCCAAGGTGCTCGCCGCGTGGGCGCTGTTCCACGCCGGCGACTTCCAGCAGGCGGTCGAGGCCGGGCTGAAGGCGGGCGGCGCGGGCGCCACCGTCGCCGACAAGGCGCAGGCGATCTACGCCAACTACCTCGAGAAGAGCGAGAAGGCCAAGCTGGCGCTCTTCCTCGAGGTGGCCGCGCGTGCCGAGGCGCGCGCCAAGGCCGAGCCTGGCAACGCCAACGCGCACTACTGGATGGCCTACGCGCTCGGCCGCTACGGCCAGGGCATCAGTGTCACCAAGGCGCTGGCGCAGGGACTGGGCGGCAAGGTGAAGACGGCGCTGGAAACGACGATCCGGCTCGCGCCCACGCACGCCGACGCGCACATCGCGCTCGGCGCCTTCCACGCCGAGGTGATCGACAAGATCGGCAAGCTGCTCGGCAAGACGCAGGGCGCCGACGCGGCGACCGGCCTCGCGATGTACCAGCAGGCGCTGAAGCTCAACCCGACCAGCGCGATCGCGATGGTGGAGTACGCCAACGGGCTGGTCATGCTCGAGGGCGAGAAGAGGATGAAGCAGGCCGAGCAGCTCTATGCCGAGGCCGCCGCCTGCGAGCCGATGGACGCGATGGAGCGCCTCGACGTCGAGATGGCGAAGGCCGAACTCGACGAATAGCGCTCAGCCGGCCGGCCGCTCCCAAGGCAGCATCAACGTCAGCAGCAGCAGCCGGTCGAACTCGGGCCGGAAGCGCTCGATGATCGCCTGCGGCTCGGGGCACAGCTTCTCGGCCGTGATGAGTCCGAACTGCACCGCGCCGGCATAGCTGAGGATGCTGACGCCGACCCCGATGTCGCCCGACTGCGGCACCCAGAACATCACCTGCTCGAGCGTCGAGCCGCACAGGCGCACCGGTGTACCCGGCCCCGGCAGGTTCGTCACTACCGCCGTCGTCTTGCGCGCGAACAGGCCGAGCAGCGCGTCCTGCGCCGGCTTGACGAGCAGCCCGGCGACGGCGAGCACGGCGAACGCCAGCAGGGGCTGGTAGCTGCCCTTGAGCGCGCTCATGCGCGCGCGCACTTCGTAGACGCGCTCGACCGGGTTGGCGATGCCGATCGGCAAGATCAGCGGAGCCAGCCCGAACCGGTTGCCGAGCTGCGGCGCGCTCTCCGGCGGCCGCAGGTTGACCGGCACCATGGCGCGGATCTCCTTGCCCGCCGTGTCGTCGCCCTGCTCGGCGAGCCAGCCGCCGATCGCGCCAGCGACGCTGGCTAGCAGCACGTCGTTGACCGAGCAGCCGAGCGCCTTGCCGACCGCCTTGACCTCGTCGAGCGGCAGCGGCTTGCTCCACGCCACGCGCTTGGCGCGGCCGGGCCGGCCCTTCAGGCGCGTCGGGGAATCGTCGGGCATCAGCAGCAGGGCGGCGGCGTCGCCGACCAGCTGCATGCCCGCGCGCGCCATGCCGAGCGGCTGGGTGGCGAGCAGGCCGACCGACTTCGCCAGGCCTTCGCTGGCCAGCCCGAGCGCCGTCCCCGTCAGTTCGGCGAACGGTCGCGCGATGGCGTCGAGGACGTCGTCGGGCACGCCGTCCGGCGGCGCCTCGCGCCCCGGTGGCGGAGGTGCGCCGCCGTCGACCAGCGACATGATCACGGCGATCAGCGCGATGCCGTCGGCGATGCAGTGATGGATGCGCGCGATCAGGGCGCTGCGCCCGCTCTCGTAGTCCTCGACGAGATGGAACTGCCACAGCGGATGGCGGTGGTCGAGCGGCGTCGTGGCGAGCCGGGCGACGCGCGCCTGCAGCGCGGCGCGCCGGCTGCGCCCTCGCGGCAGCGTCTCGCGAACGACGTGCCGGCCGATGTCGAAGCGCTCGTCGTCGACCCACAGCGCGCCGAGCGCGTCCTTCACCACCTTCTGCCGGAAGCGCCGGAAGCCGAGCATCCGCTCCTGCACGCGCTCGACCAGGCGGGCGTGGTCCAGGGGCGGTGCGAGCAGCCAGACGCCGACGATCATCATCAGGTTGGACTCGTTGTCCATGCGCAGCCACGCCGTGTCGACGCGCGACATGCGCTCGGCGGCGGCCTTCCTTTCGGGCATGCGATCCTCCCCGCGGCGCGTCGGTCACAATGACGCCGTCGATGCGATTGTCATCCACGAAGGGAGAGTCCATGGCCGACCTGAAGCAACGCTTCGAGCAGGCGGTGGCGCAGTCGAAGACGCTGCCCGAGCGCCCCGACAACGCGACCCTGCTGAAGATCTACGCGCTCTACAAGCAGGCGACCATCGGCGACGTCGAGGGCAAGCGCCCCGGCATCACCGACCTGGTCGGCCGCGCCAAGTGGGATGCCTGGAACGAGACCAAGGGGCAGAGCCGCGAGGCGGCGATGCAGGCCTACGTCGAGCTGATCGACTCGCTCGCCGACTGAGCGTCAGCGCTTCCTCGGCGCAGCCTTCTTCTTCGCTGCGGCCGCACCGAGCAGCGCGTCGAGCCGATGCTCGACCTCGGCCTCGATGCGCGAGCGGAAGGCGCCGAGCAGAAGGCCGAGCCTGGCCTGCAGGTCGAAGTGGTCGGCGGCGACGATCAGCCGGCCGGACACCCCCGCTCGCGTGAACTCGACGGTGTCGCTGTACTCGCCCTCGATCACCGTGCACTCCATGTCCCAGTCGCGCTCGACCTGCTCGGCCCAGGCCCAGGCCAGCTTGCGCGCCTTGGCCAGGCCGAGGGCGTGGTCGCGGTGCAGACGGATGTCTTGGGCAGCCATGCGAGGGTCGGTGGTTCAGGGCGCCGCGAGTGTGGCGCGGCGTTCGTCGCGGGGCAAGCGCGCGAGCCGCTTCACGTCGGCGTAGAAGCGCCCGAAGTCGCGGCCGTCGCGTTCGAACAGCCGCTCGAACTGCGGCACCAGCCCGGTGTAGGCGGCGAGCACGCCGAGCGACGCGTTGTTGGCGTGCTCGAACCAGGCGTCATAGCCGGCGTAGCCGTCCCAGCGCGCCGCCTTCATGCGCGCGTAGTCGGCGCGCATCGCGGCCATGATGCCGGCCTTGGCCGCGCGCTTGGCGGCGTCGTCCTCGGCGCTCGCGTAGAGCGACTCGAGCCGCTCGCGCACGCCATGAGTCAGCGCCAGGAAGTCCTGCCGGCGCGCGTCGAAGCGCTCGTACTCGGCGCGCGCCCCGGGGCTCGCGCGTCGGCCAAGCCAGCGCGCGACGCCGAGTCGCTCGACCGCGGTGGCGAACGATTCGTTGAACTCGGTGTCGCCCCTGGCGTAGGCGACCTGGTGTGCCAGCTCGTGGAAGACCAGCCGCGCCAGCTCGCCCTCGGGGAAGCGGATGAACGTCGACAGCAGCGGATCGCCGCCGGCCCAGTTCATCCAGCCCAGGGTCGAATATGCCGGCACGCCGTAGACGTAGACCTCGAGCCCCTGGCCGCGCAGCACGGCGGCCTCGGCGTCGGCGCCGTTGCGGTCGAAGTAGCCGCGGTAGCCGATGCAGCCGACGACCGGGAAGCACCATGTCTCGAGCTTCAGGCTCAGCTCGGGCGCGGCGACGACGTTCCACACCGCCGCGGCGCGGTGCAGGTCGGCGTAGCGCCGGTAGCTGTCGTTGTCGGGCAGCTTCAGCTCGGCGGTCGCGAAGTCGCGGATGCGCTGCGACAGCTCGAGCCGCTCGCGCAGCGTCTCGGGCGTGTCGGCATCGCGCAGCCAGCTCGACACCGGCCTTGCCTGCTGCATCAGCCCGAGGTGGCCCGAGACCGAATGCGCGAGGTAGCCGACGCTGCTGCAGCCCGCGGTCATGCAGGCGAACGCCAGCGCCAGCGCGACCGTTCCCGCCAGGCCCGCGGCTGCCACGACCCAGGCGCGCCTCACGCCACGGCGGCGGCCAGCGGTCGCACCTCGACCAGACAGTCGTAGAAGCAGGGGCCGCCGCCGATGTCGGTCAGCCGCTGGTGCGTGACCTCGTTGACGTTGCTGCCGGCGAGCCCGTACTTGCGCCACCACACGCCGAGCGCGTTGACGACGCCGGGCCGCGCGCGCTCGCTGACGCGTGCCGTGCAGCGGTATTCGCCGCGGTCGTTGAAGACGCGAACGGCCATGCCGCTGACGACGCCGCGCTCGGCGGCGTCCTTCTCGTTCATCTCGACGATCGGCTCGCCTTCGATGTCGCGCAGGCTCTTCACGTTGACGAAGCTCGAATTGAGGAAGTGGCGCGCCGGCGGCGAGATCATCGCGAGCGGAAAGCGCCGCGCCAGCGCCGGCGCCGACAGCGCCGATTCGTGCGGCGGCACGAAGTGGGGCACGCAGAGCCCGGGCACGCCGACGCGCGCGCGACCCGACGGCGTGGGGAAGCCGCCCTCGGCCAGCGGCGCCTCGGGCAGCGGCAGCTTGACCCAGCCGTGTTCGCGCAGGGCGTCGAAGTCGATGTCGCGCGCGAACGCCGCGCGCGCGATCGCCTCGTCGCTGTCGGCGAAGCAAGGATCGCCGAAGCCCAGCCGCGCCGCCAGCTCGCGGAAGACCTGCGTGTTCGGCCGCGACTCGCCGAGCGGCGCAATGGCCGGCTCGTTGATCAGCGCGTAGGTGTGGCCGTAGCTGGTGTGCACGTCGAGGTGCTCGAGCTGCGTCGTCGCCGGCAGCACGTAATCGGCGTGGTCGGCGGTGTCGGTGAGGAAGTGCTCGAGCACGACGGTGAACAGGTCCTCGCGGGCGAAGCCGCGCACCACCTTCGGCGACTCGGGCGCGACCGCGACCGGATTGCTGTTGTAGACGACCACCGCCTCGATCTTCGGCCCGAACGCGGCGTCGCCTTCGTGCAGCAGCGCGTCGCCGATCTGGATCATGTTGATCGTGCGCGGCCGCCTGGCCGGCAGCAGGTCGGGGCGCTGCAGCGCCGCGCGGTCGACCGGGAACCAGCCCGAGCTCGACAGCAGCAGACCGCCGGCGCGGTGCCGCCAGGCGCCCGTCAGGCAGGGCAGCAGCGCGACCAGCCGCACTGCGCTGCCGCCGCCGCGCACGCGTTGCATGCCGTAGTTGAGGCGGATCGCGGCCGGTTTCGTCGTGCCGTAGTCGTGCGCCAGGGCACGCACCTCGCCGGGCGTGATGCCGCAAACCTCGGCGGCGCGCTCGGCCGGCCAGTCGAGCGCGCGCCGGGCGAGCGCCGGCCAGCCGTCGGCGTCGCCCTGCTCGACATGGCGCTCGAGCCAGTCGTGGTCGAGCCAGTCGTTGGCGATCAGCTCGTGCATCAGCCCGAGCGCGAGCGCGCCGTCGGTGCCGGGACGCAGTGCGACGTGCTGGTGGCACTTCTCGGCCGTCTCGGTGCGGCGCGGATCGATGCAGACCAGCTTCGCGCCGGCGCGCTTGGCGGCCTGCGCCTGGGTCCAGAAGTGCAGGTTGGAGGCGATCGAGTTGCTGCCCCAGATCAGGATCAGCCGGCTCTCGGCGTAGTGCTCGAGGTGCATGCCGATCTTGCCGCCGTAGGTCGCGGCGAGCGCCTCGCCGCCGGCGGCCGAGCAGATCGTGCGGTCGAGCAGCGACGCGCCGAGCTTGTGGAAGAACCGCAGCGCCATGCTCTCGCCCTGCACCCAGCCCATCGTGCCGCAGTAGCTGTAGGGAACGATCGCTTGCGCATCGCGGGCCGCGATCGCGCCGAGCCGCGCTGCGATGTCGTCCAGCGCCTCGTCCCAGCCGACGCGCTCGAAGCGGCCCGAGCCCTTCGGCCCGACGCGCCGCAGCGGCTGCAGCACGCGCTCGGGGTGGTAGGTGCGCTCGGCGTAGCGCGAGACCTTGGTGCACAGCGCACCGTGCGTCGGCGGATGGTCGGGGTCGCCGTGCAGGCCGACGACACGGCCGTCGGCGACCTCGACGCGGATCGCGCAGGTGTCGGGGCAGTCGTGCGGGCAGGCGGCGTGGACCGTAGCGACGTTCATGCAAGAACTATTGCACAGACGCGGCCGGCGCAGGATCGAGGCGCACGCCGACCCTGCACCGCACCCCTGCGTGCTCGCGTAAGCTGCGCGCGACCGGCCCGCCCACGTCGCGGACCGGCGTCGTCGGGAACCTCATCATGAATCGTCGCGAACTGCTGCGCGGCCTGCCCGTGCTGGCTGCCGCCGCATCGCTGCCCGCCTTCGGCCAGGGGCCGAAGATCGTGCTCGGCCAGTCGGCGGCCTTCAGCGGACCGGCCGCGCAGCTCGGCATCCAGCTCAACCGCGGCGCGCGGCTGGTGTTCGACGCGCTCAACGCGGCCGGCGGCATCAATGGCCAGACGATCGAGCTGCGCACGGCCGACGACGGCTACGAACCCGAGCGCTGCAAGGCCAACACCGAGGCCTTCCTGAAGGACGAGGTGTTCGCGCTGTTCGGCTACGTCGGCACGCCGACCTGCCTGGCCGCGCTGCCGCTCGTCACCGACAGCCGCATCCCGTTCTTCGGCCCGTTCACCGGCGCCGAGGCGCTGCGCGAGCCGATGCACCGCAACGTGTTCCACGTGCGCGCCTCGTACTACGACGAGACGGCGCTGATCGTGCGCCAGCTCACCAACCTCGGCCTGAAGAAGGTCGCCGTCTTCTACCAGAACGACGCCTACGGCAAGGCCGGGCTGGATGGCGTGAACCGAGCGCTCGAGCCGCTCGGGCTCAAGCCGGTGGCGCTCGGCACCGTCGAGCGCAACGCGGTCGCGGTGGCGCAGGCAGTGAAGGACATCGTGCCCAGGGGGCCCGACGCGGTCGTGCAGATCAGCGCCTACAAGAGCTGCGCGGCGTTCATCCGCGCTGCGCGCAAGGCCGGCTACGGCGGCAGCTTCATCAACGTCTCGTTCGTCGGCACGCAGGCGCTGGCCGACGAGCTGGGCCGCGAGGGCAATGGCGTGATGATCAGCCAGGTCGTGCCCTACCCCTACACCGCCAGCCTGGCGATCTCGCGTGAATACCTCGACGCCGTGCGCAAGGCGGGCGGCGACCTGAAGCCCAACTATTCCGGCCTCGAGGGCTACATCGCCGCCAAGGTGTTCGCCGAGGGGCTGCGGCGCGCCGGCCCGAAGACGACGCCCGACGCGCTGGTCGCTGGGCTCGAATCGATCCAGGGCCAGAGCTTCGGCGGCTTCAACGTCAGCTTCGGACCGCACGACCGCGTCGGCTCGCACTTCGTCGAGCTGTCGATGCTGACGGGCGACGGCAAGGTCAGGCACTGATTCGTGCGCCGGCCGGCGCGCCGCGGCCGACGCGGACCGCGCCCCTCGCATGAGGACCTCGCGCGCCGGCCGCACGGGCCGGCCGCGGATGGGTTCTAATCCGGCTCTCCCGCATCGCCGGCCAGGCAGTCAGGAGTGGCCATGCGCCTCATCGAATCGATCCTCGCCGACGCCGCCGCCATCACCACGTTGCGGCGCGACATCCACGCCCATCCCGAGCTGTGCTTCGAGGAGCGCCGCACCGCCGACGTGATCGCGCAGGCGCTGACCGACTGGGATATCCCGATCCACCGCGGCCTGGGCACGACCGGCGTGGTCGGCATCGTGAAGAACGGCAGCTCGCCGCGCGCCGTCGGCCTGCGCGCCGACATCGACGCGCTGCCGATCACCGAGCACAACGGCTTCGTCCACGCCAGCCGGCACGCCGGCCGCATGCACGCCTGTGGCCACGACGGCCACACGGCGATGCTGCTGGCCGCCGCCAAGCACCTGGCGAAGCACCGCAACTTCGACGGCACGGTCTACCTCGTGTTCCAGCCTGCCGAGGAAGGCGGCGGCGGCGCGCGCGAAATGATCAAGGACGGGCTGTTCGAGCGCTTCCCGATGGAGGCGATGTTCGGCGCGCACAACTGGCCCGGCATGCCGGTCGGTCACTTCGCGCTGAAGACCGGCCCGGCGTTCGCCTCCAGCAACGAGTTCAAGATCACGATCCGCGGCAAGGGCGCCCACGGCGCGATGCCGCACAACGGCATCGACCCGGTGCCGGTCGCCTGCCAGATGGTGCAGGCCTTCCAGACCATCATCAGCCGCAACAAGCGGCCGCCGGACGCCGGCGTGACCTCGGTGACGATGATCCACACCGGCGAGGCGACCAATGTCGTGCCCGAGAGCTGCGAGCTGCAGGGCACGGTGCGCACCTTCACGCTCGACGTGCTCGACCTGATCGAGCGGCGCATGAAGGAGGTCGCCGAGCACACCTGCGCGGCGTTCGGCGTCGAGTGCGAGTTC
>JBLMVT010000288.1:0-5662 GCA_050256835.1 Betaproteobacteria bacterium
GCGCGCGCCGGCTCGACGATCGGCGCGAAGGCCGCGCGCGCGCTCAGCGACGCGGCCGGTCGCGCGGTGCGCGGCGCCGGGCCGGAGATGTCGGCCAGCGTCACGCCGTCGAGCTCGCGGAAATAGGCCTTCAGCGCACCGTCGAGCACCTTCTTGAGCCGGCACGTCGGCGTCAGCGTGCACGAGTCGGCGCCGGCGTCAAAGCATTCGACCAGCCGGAAGTCGGTCTCGGCGCCGCGCACGACGTCGCCGACGCGGATATCGCCGGGCGCCTTCAGCAGGCGCAGGCCACCGCCGCGGCCGCGCGTCGTCTCGACCACGCCCTGGCGCGCGAGGTCGTTGACGATCTTCATCAGGTGGTTCTTCGACACCTGGTAGTGGTCGGCCAGCTCGGCGATCGTGACCAGGCGCTCGCGGTGCGTCGCGCAATACATCAGCACGCGCAGCGTGTAGTCGGTGTAGTCGTTGAGTCGCATCGGATGACCCCAGAAGATGCACGCAGTGTATTGCTTTAAAGCGCGGCGCCGCTTAACATGCGCAGCGTCTGCATCTTAAGACAGTCCGCCGATTTCATGAAGCCCGCCCTGTCCATCGCCGTGACCGCAGACGGCGGCGCCGGCCCGCGCGGCTGGCCACTGCTGCGGCTCGGGTTCCGGCCGTTCTACCTCGGCGCCGCTGCATTCGCCGCGCTCGCCGTGCCGCTGTGGGTGGCGGTCTTCCTCGGCGGCGTCGCCTTCGTCCCCGCGCTGCCGCCGCTGCTGTGGCACGCGCACGAGATGCTGTTCGGCTTCGCGGTGGCGGTCGTCGTCGGCTTCCTGTTCACCGCGGGCAAGGCCTGGACCGGCCTGCCGACGCCGCGCGGCGCCTACCTCGGCGTGCTGGCGGCGCTGTGGGCGGCGGCGCGCATCGCCGCGCTGACCGGACCCTACGCGCTGTACGCGCTGCTCGACCTGGTGCTGCTGCCGCTGGCCGCGCTGATCCTCGCCGACCTGCTGCTGCGGGCGCGCAACCTGCGCAACCTGCCGCTGGCCGGCATCCTGACGCTGCTGGCGCTGGCCAACCTGGCGTTCCACGTCGGCGTCATCGGCACCGTCGACCTGCCCCCGGTGCGCGCGCTGTACGCGGCGCTGGCGCTGATCGTGCTGATCGAGTGCGTGATGGCCGGTCGCGTCGTCCCCGCGTTCACGCGCAACGCGATGCCGGGGCTCGTGCTGGTGTCGCGCCCGCGGCTCGAGGCGTTCACGCTCGGCGCGACGGCGCTGGCGCTGGCGCTGTGGGTCGCAGGCATGAACGGCGCGCTCGCCGCCACCGTCGCCGCGCTGGCCGCCGCGCTGCATGCCGAGCGCCAATGGCGCTGGCGCCCGGGGGTCACGCGCAAGCGGCCGATCCTGTGGATCTTGCACGCGGCCTACGCCTGGATCCCGATCGGCCTGGCGCTGCTGGCGCTGGCGGCGGTCGGCGCGGTGCCGGCGTCGGCCGGCGTGCACGCGCTGGCCGTCGGTGCCACCGGCGGACTGATCATCGGCATGATCACGCGCACCGCGCGCGGCCACACCGGCCGGCCACTGCGCGCCGGCCGCGCCGAGGTGCTCGCCTACGCGCTGGTGCTGTCCGCCGCCGCGCTGCGCGTGCTGCTGCCGCTGGTGTCCCCGGCGCTGCTGGTGCCGGCGCTGATCGGCGCCGCGCTCGCCTGGAGCGCCGCCTTCGTGCTCTACCTCGCCGTCTACGCCCCGTGGCTGCTGGCCACGCGGCTCGACGGCAAGGACGGCTGACCGTTCCTCCGTTTTCCCCACCCACCGCAAGGCCCGACCATGTCCACCGACTTCGCCGCCACCCTCGACGTCCGCACGATCCCGCACCGCGACCGCCACTCGCTGATCTTCGGATCGTTCGATTCGCTGCAGCCCGGCCAGGCGCTGCAGCTCGTCAACGACCACGACCCGCGCCCGCTGTACTTCCACTTCGAGTCGCGTTCGCCCGGCGCCTTCCATTGGGCTTACCTCGAGGCCGGGCCGGAGGTGTGGCGCGTCGAGATCCGCAAGACGCTGTCCGACCAGGCCAAGGCCGAGGCCGAGGATTCGTGCTGCTCGGGCGGAGCCTGCTGCGGCTGAAGCCCGCGGAGGGCGCGCATGACCTTCGTCGTCACCGAGGCCTGCATCCGCTGCAAGTACACGGACTGCGTGGACGTCTGCCCGGTCGATGCGTTCCGCGAGGGGCCGAACTTCCTCGTCATCGACCCCGACGAATGCATCGACTGCGCGGTCTGCGTGCCCGAATGCCCGGTGCAGGCGATCTACGCCGAGGAGGACGTGCCGGGTGACCAGCAGGACTTCACCCCGCTCAACGCCGAGCTCTCGCGCGTCTGGAAGCCGATCACCAAGACCAAGACGGCGCTGCCCGAAGCGGAGGAGTGGGCGGCGGTGCAGGACAAGCGCGCCGAACTGAAACGCTGATTCCTTCCCGCTGATGAACACCGCTGCCATCCTGCTGTCCGCGTTCGTGCTCTCGTTCGTCGCCCTGCTCGCGTTCATCGCGTCGCAGCGGCGCGGGCTGTTCGACCGCTCGAGCCGCGGCGCCGAGGTGATCTTCGCGCCCGGCGAGATCGGCCGAACCGAGGAGCCGGCCGCGGCGCCGGCCGCGCAGGGCCGGCTGCAGGGCGCGATCGACGACGCCGGCGCCGGCGCCGCGACCCATGCCGACGCCGACGAACTGGTCGAGCGCGCGCGCGCCGACGCCTCGACCCGGCCGCTGGTGCTGTTCTTCTACTGCTGCGCGGTCGCCTGGCTGCTGGTCGCCTCCGTCGCAGGGCTGACCGCGTCGATCAAACTGCACGACCCCGACTGGCTGGTGCAGCAGGCCTGGCTCACCTTCGGCCGCATCCGCACCATCCACCTCAACGCGGTGGCCTACGGCTGGGCGCCGATGGCCGGGCTGGGCACCGCGATGTTCGTCATCCCGCGGCTGCTGAAGACGCCGCTGATGGGCATGCGCTGGGCCTTCGTCGGCGCGGTGCTGTGGAACGCGGCGCTGATCGCCGGGCTGGGCAGCATCGCCGCCGGCATCAGCGACGGTCTCGAGTGGCTCGAGATCCCGTGGCAGATCGGCATCCTGTTCGCCGCAGGCGGCGCGGCGATCGCGCTGCCGCTCGTCTTCACGCTGGTCAACCGCCGCGTCGACCACCTGTACGTGTCGGTCTGGTACATGGCGTGCGCGCTGTTCTGGCTGCCGGTGCTGTTCATCGTCGCCAAGCTGCCCGGCGTGCACCAGGGCGTCGAGCAGGCGGCGATGAACTGGTGGTTCGGACACAACGTGCTCGGCCTCTTCTACACGCCGCTGGCGCTGGCCTCGGTCTACTACTTCCTGCCCAAGGTGATCGGCCGGCCGATCCAGTCGTACAACCTGTCGCTGCTCGGCTTCTGGGGGCTGGCGTTCTTCTACGGCCAGGTCGGCGGTCACCACCTGATCGGCGGGCCGGTGCCGCAGTGGATGGTCACGCTGTCGATCGTGCAGAGCATGATGATGATCATCCCGGTCGCCGCGTTCACGGTGAACCAGTACCAGACGCTGCAGGGCCGGCTCGGCGCGTTGCGCTGGTCGCCGACGCTGCGCTTCGTCGGCATCGGCGGGCTGATGTACACCGCCAGCTCGGTGCAGGGCTCGTTCGAGGCGCTGCGCAGCGTCAACGCCGTCACCCACTTCACGCACTACACGGTCGGCCACGCCCACCTCGGCCTGTACGGCTTCGTCAGCTTCGTGTTCTTCGGCGCGATCTACTTCGTGATGCCGCGCATCACCGCGCGCGAGTGGCCCTACCCGTGGCTGATCGCGCTGCACTTCTGGCTCGCCATGGTCGGCATCGCGGTGTACTTCTGGAGCCTCACCATCGGCGGCTGGCTGCAGGGCGAGGCGATGCTCGACGCCGCGCGGCCGTTCATGGACTCGGTGACGCTGACGCTGCCGTGGCTGAAGGCGCGCAGCGTGGGCGGCAGCCTGATGCTGCTGGCGCACCTGGCGTTCGCCGTGCACTTCGTCGCGATGGTGCTCCACCTCGGGCCCGAGCGCGACCGCGCCGCGCGGCTCGCGCGCCCGCTCGGTGCGGAGGCGGCGCCGTGAAGAGCGAGATCAAGCTCGTCTCCGGCGCGATGGTGATGCTGGCGCTGTCGACCAGCGCGCTGGTGGTGCTGCCCTACCTGCAGGTGCACGACGTGGCGCCGCAACCGGGCCTGAAGCCGTACAGCAGCGCCGAGCTGCGCGGGCGCCAGGTCTACATCGCCAACGGCTGCGTCTACTGCCATTCGCAGCAGCCGCGCGCCAGGGCGTTCGCACCCGACTTCGCGCGCGGCTGGGGCCGCGCGACGGTGGCGGGCGACTACGCCTACGACCGCCCGCACCTGCTCGGCACGATGCGCACCGGGCCCGACCTGATGAACATCGGCGTGCGCCAGCCGAGCCAGCAGTGGCACCTCGGCCACCTCTACCAGCCGCGCGCCTACGCGCCGGGCAGCATCATGCCGAGCTACCCCTACCTGTTCGAGGCCAAGGCGAAGGCCGAGAAGGACGAGGTCGTCGTCGCCCTGCCCGACGGCACCGCCCCGCTCGGCAAGGTGGTGGTGGCGCGGCCCGAGGCGGTCGACCTGGTGAAGTACCTGCTCTCGCTCGACCGCAGCTATCCGGTCGCGGCCGTGAAGCCATGAGCGGCGACATGCACACCCCGGAGATCCAGCCGCAGCAGCGGCGCGAGCACCACGAGCCCGAGGAGGCCGGCAACCCGATGCCGTGGTTCGTCATCGTGCTGACGGCGCTGCTGCTCGGCTTCGGCGTGGTCTACCTCGCGCGCACCTCGATCACGACGCCGGCCGAGTGGGGCGACGGCCGCAGCGCGGCGGAGCTGCAGAAACAGGCGCCGGCGGCCGGCGCGGCGGTCGACGGTGCGGCCGTGTACGCGTCGCGCTGCGTCGCCTGCCACCAGGCCGCCGGCAGCGGGCTGGCCGGCGCCTTCCCGCCGCTGGCCGGCTCCGAATGGGTCGCGGGCAAGGACAGCACGCTCGCGGCCATCGTGCTGCACGGCATCGACGGACTGCTCACCGTCAAGGGCAGCATCTACCACGGCACGATGCCATCCTTCGGCGCGCAGCTGCAGGACGCCGAGATCGCCGCCGTGCTGACGCACGTGCGCAGCCATTGGGGCAACGCCGCCGCGGCGGTGAGCGTCGAGACGGTCGCCGCCGCGCGCCAGGCGACCGCCGCGCGCAGCGCGCCGTTCAAGGGCGACGCCGAGCTGGCGGCGCTCAAGTAGTGGCCACCAGCGCAGCGCGCTCGCGGCGCCTGACCGCGGCGCTGTGCCTGGCGCTCGCCGCGGGGTTCGGCTGGGGCCTGCAGCGCTGGACGCACGGCTTCGAGGTCTGGACCTTCGAGGGCCGGCGCCTGCGGCAGATCGAGACCGGCACACTGACCGCCGCGCCGGTGGCGCTGCGCGATGCCGACGACGCCGAACCGCGGCTGTGGCGGCCCGACGCCGCGGCACCGGCTGCCTACCTGGTCGACTTCATCTACACGCGCTGCCCGGGCGTGTGCCGCGCGCTGGGCAGCGAGTACCAGCAGATGCAGCACCGCCTGCCCGCCGGCGTGCGGCTGGTGTCGATCTCGTTCGACGTCGCGCACG
>JBLMVT010000289.1:0-10815 GCA_050256835.1 Betaproteobacteria bacterium
CCGGCGCCCGGCGCGACGGCGGCCCCCGCACCCTTCGCCTGGCGGCGCTTGGCCCCGTCGCTCGCCGCCTACCTGCTGTTCGGGCTGGGCTACACCGGCTACATGACCTTCGTCGTCACGCTGCTGCGCGAGGAGGGTCTGTCGGGCGCACTGATCGTCGCCTTCTACACGCTGCTCGGCCTCGGCGTGATGGCCTCGTCGTGGCTGTGGGCCGGCCTGCTGCAGCGCCAGCGTGGCGGCCGGGCGCTGGCACTGCTCAACGCGCTGCTCGCGCTGGCCACCGTGCTGCCGGTGCTGGCCGGCAACGTGGCGGCGATCTTCGCCTCGGGCGCGCTGTTCGGCGCGGTGTTCCTGTCGGTGGTCGCGTCGACAACGGCGCTGGTGCGCCACAACGTCGAGGCGGCCGCCTGGCCGGCGGGCATCGCCGCCTACACCTCGGTGTTCGCGCTCGGACAGATCGCCGGCCCGGCGCTGGTCGGCGCCATCGCCGACGCCGCCGGCGGACTGCGCCCCGGACTGGGGGTGTCGGCCGCCGTGCTCGCCGCCGCCGCGCTGCTCGCCTGGCTGCAGAAACCGTCGCACAAAGAACCGAGGGACCCGCCATGACCATCATCACCAACGTCGAGGACCTGCGTGTTCTGGCACAGCGTCGCGTGCCGCGCATGTTCTACGACTACGCCGACTCGGGCTCGTGGACCGAGAGCACCTATCGCGCCAACGAGGCCGACTTCCAGGGCATCAAGCTGCGCCAGCGCGTGGCCGTCAACATGGAGGGCCGCAGCACGCGCACGACGATGATCGGCCAGGAAGTGGCGATGCCGGTCGCGCTGGCGCCGACCGGGCTGACCGGCATGCAGCACGCCGACGGCGAAATCCTCGCCGCGCGCGCGGCCGAGGCGTTCGGCGTGCCGTTCACGCTGTCGACGATGAGCATCTGCTCGATCGAGGACGTCGCCGCGGCGACGACGAAGCCGTTCTGGTTCCAGCTCTACGTGATGCGCGACCGCGACTTCATCGAGCGGCTGATCGACCGCGCCAAGGCGGCGAAGTGCTCGGCGCTGATGCTCACGCTGGACCTGCAGATCCTCGGCCAGCGCCACAAGGACCTGAAGAACGGCCTGTCGGCGCCACCACGGCCGACCTTCGCCAACCTCGTCAACCTGGCCCTCAAGCCGCGCTGGTGCCTGGGCATGCTCGGCACCAGGCGGCGCAGCTTCGGCAACATCGTCGGCCATGCCAAGGGCGTGGGCGACCTGTCGTCGCTGTCGGCCTGGACGGCCGAGCAGTTCGATCCCAAGCTGAACTGGGGCGACGTCGAGTGGATCAGGAAGCGCTGGGGAGGCAAGCTGATCCTCAAGGGCATCCTCGACGCCGAGGACGCGAAGCTGGCCGCCGCGACCGGCGCCGATGCGCTCATCGTGTCCAACCACGGCGGCCGCCAGCTCGACGGCGCGCCGTCGACGATCGCCGCGCTGCCGGCGATCGTCGAGGCGCTGCGCGGCGCGCCGATCGAGGTCTGGATGGACGGCGGCATCCGCTCCGGCCAGGACGTGCTCAAGGCCTGGGCGCTGGGCGCGCGCGGCACGCTGATCGGCCGCGCCTTCCTCTACGGACTCGGTGCGCTGGGCGAGGCCGGCGTGAAGCGCTGCCTCGAGCTGATCCGCAACGAGCTGGACCTGACGATGGCCTTCTGCGGGCGCACGCGGATCGGCGACGTCGACCGTTCGGTGCTGTTGCCCGCGACGTACTGAACGCGGCTCCGGCCCGCCGATCGCGGGCCGACCACCCCTCGTTCGAGGAGGTTTACCGGCCGCCGGGTGCGCCGCGATCCGGGCGCGCACCTAAACTAGCCTTACTCGAAGCTGACGGCCATGACCCTGCGCGAGATCGCCCTCGTCCGGCGCTGGCATCTGCAGCACCGGCACCATCATCCGGTCGAGTTCCAGGCCTGGGACCTGATGCTGACGGCCTGGCTGATCGGCTGGATGGGCGCGCCGGCCGCGCTCATCCTGCGCTCGCCGCTGGCCGTCGTCGGCTGCGTCGTGCTGTGGTTCGCGCCCACGCTCTACCTGCACTGGCGCGAGCGGCTACACCGGGGCGGCCGGCTGCGCTGCGACTGGCTCGACTCGCTGCACGCGCAGCAGCGCGCCGACCGCGTCGCCTGAGCGCACTCAATCACCGCCGACGGCGGCGCGCACCAGCGCGCGGACCAGTTCGGCGTCGACCGGCTGGTGGTACGACAGCCGCAGGTGGCGCACGCGTTCGCCGCTGCCTTCGAGCTGCGGAAAGCGATCGGCCAGCGCCACGCCGTCGAAGAACTGCAGGTTGGCGTGGCCGCGGTGGACGGCGATGGCGATCGCGTTGGCGCCCTGGTGCACGAACAGCAGGTTGCCCCACTTCACGGTGCGGCCGAGCTGCGGCGCGGCGGCGAGCACCGCGGCCTGCAGCTCGCGCGCCAGCGTGCGCTGGTTCGCGGGCAGCATGTCGAACCACGCTTCGACCAGCGCTGCCGACTTCACCAGGCTGCGCATCGCATCGTCCTTCGCGTCGCTACGGCTGGCGCGCGTCGAAGGTGTTGCACTGGTCGACGCGTCCCGACTCGATGCCGCGCCGGAACCATGCGACGCGCTGCGCGCTGGTGCCGTGCGTGAAGGTCTCGGGCTGCACCGCGCCGCGCGACTTTCGCTGCAGCGTGTCGTCGCCGATCTGCGCGGCCGCGTTCAGCGCCTCCTCGACGTCGCCCTGCTCGAGCCAGTGACGGGCCTGCTCGGCGTGGTTGGCCCAGATGCCGGCGAAGCAGTCGGCCTGTAGCTCGACGCGCACCGACAGCGCGTTGCCCTGCGCCTGGCCGCTGCGCGAGCGCAGCGCGTCGACCTTGTCGGCGATGCCGAGCAGGTTCTGCACGTGATGGCCGACCTCGTGCGCGACGACGTAGGCCTGCGCGAAGTCACCCGGCGCCCCGAGCCGGCTGCGCAGCGCCTCGTAGAAGTCGAGGTCGACGTAGACCTTCTGGTCGCCCGGACAGTAGAAGGGGCCCATCGCCGCCTGGCCGGTGCCGCAGGCGGTCGGGATGGCACCGCGGAACAGGGCGAGCTTGGGCTCCTGGTAGCTGCGGCCGGCCTGCCGGAACTGCTCCTGCCAGACATCCTCGGTCGACGCCAGGATCACCGACACGAACTGCGCCATGCGGTCGTCGGCCGGCGGCGCCTGGGCCTGCTGCTGCACCGGCGCGCCGCCGTTGCCGCCGAGCAGGCCGAGCAGCGTCAGCGGGTTGATGCCGAAAATCCAGCCGGCGACGAGCGCGACGACGACGGTGCCGATGCCGATGCTGCGCCCGCCGATCGGCAGGCCGCCGAACCCGCCGCCGCCCGAGCCCCGGTAGTCCTCGACGTTGTCGCTCTCTCGGTTGCCTTGCCATTTCATGGCGCTCTCCCGATCGGCCGCGCCGTCCGGCGGCGATCGTACCGTCGCGGTGGAGCAAGCGCGGGGCCCGCGAGCCGCGTCAGGTCTTGGGCAGGGTCACCCCGCGCTGGCCCTGGTACTTGCCGCCGCGGTCGCGGTAGCTGGTCTCGCAGACCTCGTCGCTCTCGAAGAACAGCACCTGCGCGCAGCCCTCGCCGGCGTAGATCTTGGCCGGCAGCGGCGTGGTGTTGCTGAACTCGAGTGTGACGTAGCCCTCCCATTCGGGCTCGAACGGCGTCACGTTGACGATGATCCCGCAGCGCGCGTAGGTGCTCTTGCCCAGGCAGATCGTCAGCACGTTGCGCGGGATGCGGAAGTACTCCAGCGTGCGCGCGAGCGCGAAGCTGTTCGGCGGGACGATGCAGACGTCGGCCTCGATGTCGACGAAGCTGCGCTCGTCGAACGCCTTCGGGTCGACCACCGTGCTGTAGACGTTGGTGAAGACCTTGAACTCGCGCGCGCAGCGGATGTCGTAGCCGTAACTGGACGTGCCGTAGCTGACGATGCGGTGGCCGTCTGCCGCGTGACGCACCTGGCCCGGCTCGAACGGCTCGATCATGCCGTGCTCCGCGGCCATTCTGCGGATCCAGCGGTCGCTCTTGATAGTCATGTCCTTGTATCCGGCAGGCGAATGCGGCATTCTAGGCACCGGGCCGTCCGCGCCCGCCCGTCATGCGCAGCACCCTCGACCTGCTCGCCCAATACGCCGCCTACCATCGCGACCGGCGCAACATCGTGACGCATTTCGTCGGCGTGCCGATGATCGTCTTCGCCGTCGGCGTTCTGCTGGCGCGCCCGGCGCTCGGCCTGGGCACGCTCACGCTGACGCCGGCGTGGGTCGCTTGGGGCTTGGCCAGCCTTTGGTACCTGACGCGCGGCAGCCTGGTCGTCGGCGCGGCGGTCAGCGTCGTCAACTTCGCGCTCTTCGGCCTGGCCCAGCCGCTGGGCGCCGGCAGCGTGTCGGGCTGGCTCGGCTGGGGACTGGGGCTGTTCGTCGTCGGCTGGGCGATCCAGTTCCTCGGCCACTACTATGAAGGCCGCAAGCCGGCATTCGTCGACGACCTCTCCGGGCTGCTGGTGGCGCCGATGTTCGTCGTCGCCGAATGGCTGTTCGCGCTCGGCGTGTGCCGCTCGATGCTGGCCGAGATCGAACGCCGCGTCGGGCCGCCGATCCTGCGCGACCTGGCGCATCCCGCCTGAAGCTGCCGAGGTTCAGGGCGCGCGGTTGCATCTGAAACCGCGCGGAGCGGGCGTGCAACCGTGGTGCAACCGCGGCCCCCGAGGATGCCGTCATGGCAAGCATCCACGTCGAGGAGCCCGCGATGCACCGCCGTCGCGATCACGGTGTCGTCATCCTGGCCGACGGCGAGCTGCTGCGCCTGAACGACGGTGTCGGGCTGACCGTCACCGTCGAGCAGGGTCTGGTCTGGATCACCCAGGAAGACGACCCGGACGACGTCATGCTCGGCCCGGGCGGGCGCTTCACCGTCGACCGTCCCGGCCTGACGCTCGTGCAGGCGCTGCAGCCCAGCCGCGCCGCGGTGCTGGGGCGCGGACACGCATTGCTCGAACGCCTGCTGCCGGCCGTGCCGCGGCTCGCGGCGTGGGTCGTCATGGCGGCTTCCCTGGCCAGCAGCTTCTACATGATCGCGAAGGCGCCGCCGGCGCTGGCCAGCGGTGCGACGCCGTCGGTCGTGATCTGCGGGGCCGGCGGCGCGGGCTGCGCGTGAAAGCCGCCACCGAGCGCCGAAGCGAGCTCGGATGTTTCAAGCGTAATCCGCGCCAGGTGGCGCGGAAATGCGCGCGCAACCGGTGCGGCGCCGAATCGGGTCCCCCACCACGAACGATGTCATGACACGCAGGCGCCCTTCTGACGGTGAGCCCATCGGCAATCGCCTAGGATCGCCCGGCGAACCGGCGGACGCCCGCGAAACGCGAGGAACACGCGATGAACTCGATGGCTGGTCCGGCCTTCTGCGCAGCAACGGCTCGAAAGGCGCCGATGTCCAGCGCGGCTGAAGCGCTGCCGCGAGGCGGCGCCCCGCGCGTGCTCGTCATCGAGGCCGACGCGTCGCTGCGCGAACTGCTCGGCGAGTGGCTCGCCGAGTGCGGCTGCGCGCCGCAGCTCGTGCCATCGCCCGGACTTGCCGCGGGCAGCCGCTTCGACCTCGTCGTCGTCGACGTGCCGTTCCCGCGCCAGGGCGGCTGCGGGCTGCTGCGCCAGGTCACGCGAGAGCAGCCCGACACGCCCGTGATGGTGCTGTCACCAACCTTCTTCGGCAGCGTTGCCTGCGCCGGCGCGCTGGCACAGGCGATGCGCGTGTCCCGCGTGCTGCCCAAGCCGCTGACCCGCGACACGCTGGTCGGCGCCGTGCGTCAGATCCTTCCGGCGAGCTTCGCGGCGCAATGAAGCCCGGCTCAGCCATCGACTCGCTGGCCGCGCAGCGCTGGCCGCGGCGCACGATCGTCTCGCTGGGCGCAACGTTCATCGCCGCGATCGTCGCGCTGGCCGCACACGACATCCAGCGCGGCTACCAGTACACGATCGACGACACGCAACGCGAACTGCAGACCCTCGCGCGCTGGATCGCCGGCGCAACGGCGCGCGAGCTGCAGGCGGGCATGCCGCTGCCGCTCGAGCGCCTGCAGCAGTCATGGAGCGACCTGCAGCTCGACAACGGCACCACGATCGCGCTGCGCCGCACCGACGGCGCAACCCTCGCATCGTGGCCGGCCGCCACGCGCGCCCTCGGCGGCAACGACGCCGAGCATTTCGCCGCCGAGGAGGCGCTGGCCGGGTGGCCGCTGGCGGTCGTCGTGACGCGCGAGCGCACCCCGGCACTGGCGCCTTGGCGCTCGCAGGCGCAGCGCACCGTGCTGACGACGCTCGGCCTGGCGCTGCTGGCCAGCGCCCTGCTGGCCCTGGTGACGCGCCAGTTCCGGCGCCTGGCGCGCGCGCACCGCTCGCTGGCCGCCTCGCGCGAGCGCTTCGCGCTCGCCGCGGCCGGCTCGGACGATGGCATCTGGGACTGGGAGATGGCCAGCGACCGCGTCTACCTGTCGCTGCGCGCGCGCGAGCTGTACGGCACCGCGCTCGAGGTCGAATCGATGCCGCGCGAGGAGTGGTTCGCGACTTTCCACGTCCACCCCGACGATGCGGCGCGGCGCAAGGCCGCGATCGACGCGCACCTGGCCGGCGCCAGCGCGGCCTACGTCTGCGAGTACCGCGTGCGCGATCCGGTCGACGGGCGCTGGCGCTGGCTGCGTGCGCGCGGCCTGTGCGTGCGCGACGCCGCGGGCCGGGCGACGCGCATGGCCGGCTCGGTGAGCGACATCGATGCGCGCCAGCGCGCCGAGGAGGCGCTGCGCCAGAGCGAGCAGCGTTACGCGCTGGCCATGACCGGCTCCAACGAGGGCCACTGGGTATGGGACGTGGTGTCCGACCAGTTCTACGCCTCGCCCATCATCAACCAGATCTACGGGCTGCCGGCCAACGCGCAGCTCACCAGCAGCTCGGCCCATTTCGCGCAGCTGCCAATCCATCCCGACGACAGGGAGCGACTGGCGAGCTTCCGCGCCGAATGCCTGGCCGGCAGCTCGTCGCATTTCGAGCTCGAGTACCGCATCGTGGTGCCCTCGACCGGCGAGGTGCGCTGGCTCGCCGCACGCGGCCAGTGCTTCCGCGACGCCGAAGGCCGGCCCGAGCGTTTCGCCGGTTCGGTGGTCGACGTGACGAAGAAGAAGCGCATGCAGGAGGCCCTGCGCGAGAGCGAGGAGCGCTTCACGCTGGCCGTCGCCGGCTCGAAGGACGGCATCGTCGACTGGGACATCGCCAACGACCGCATGTTCACTTCCGAGCGCGCGCGGCGCATCGTCGGCATCGAGTCCGGCCGCGAGGTGGCGAGCTGCAGCGACTGGATGGCGTTGGTGCAGGTACACCCCGACGACGCGGCGCGCGAGACCGAGGACTTCCGTCGCCTGCTCGAGGGCGACGCCGACATCCAGGAGGGCGAGTACCGCTTTCGCCAGAGTGACGGCAGCTACCACTGGGTGCGCATCCGCGGCATCGCGGTGCGCGACGCGAACGGCCGCGCGCTGCGCTGGGCCGGGTCGGTGAGCGACATCGACGCGCACAAGCAGGCCGAAGCCGCGCTGCGCCGTTCGGAGGAGCGCTACCAGCTGGCCGTGGCCGGCGCCAACCAGGGACTGTGGGACTGGGACCTGGAGAGCGACACGCTGTTCCTCTCGGCGCGCGCGCAGGCCTTCATGGGGCTCGAGCCGGGCGAGCCGCTGCGCCCGCGCCGCGAGTGGATCGAGCTCTCGCCCTTCCATCCCGACGACCGCGCGGAGGTGCGGCGCGTGATCTCGGCGCACCTGCGCGGCGAGACCGCGCACTACAGCGTCGAGTACCGGCTGCGCCACCTCTCGGGGCAATGGCGCTGGCACCGCCAGCGCGGCGTCGCGCTGCGCGACGCGGCGGGCCGGCCCTACCGCATGGCCGGCTCGATGGAGGACATCACCGACATCAAGGAAGCCGAGGCCGAGCGCGCGCGGCTGCAGAGCCAGCTGCTGCAGGCCAAGAAGCTGGAGGCGATCGGCACCCTGGCCGGCGGCATCGCGCACGATTTCAACAACATCCTCGCGGCGATCCTCGGCTACGGCGAGATGGCGCAGAAGGACGCTCCCGAGGCCAGTGCGCAGCGGCGCCACATCGAAGCCGCGCTGTCCGCCGCGATGCGCGCGAAGTCGCTGGTCGAGCGCATCCTCGCCTTCAGCCGCAGCGGCATCGGCGACCGCGTGCCGGTGCACGTGCAGTGCGTGGTCGACGAGGCGCTCGACGCGGTCGCCGCCTCGCTGCCGCCGGGGGTGCGGCTGGTGCGCGAACTGCGCGCCGGCGATGCCGCCGTGCTCGGCGACCCGACGCAGGTGCATCAGGTGGTGATGAACCTGTGCGCGAACGCGGTGCAGGCGATGAAGTCGCAGGGCACGCTCAACGTCACCCTCGACCTCGGCGAGCAGGGCGCAGTGCACTGCGCCACCAGCGTGCTGAGCGGCGGCCGGCGCCATCTGCGGCTGGCGGTGTGCGACACCGGCAGCGGCATCGCGCCCGAGCTGCTCGAGCGCATCTTCGATCCGTTCTTCACCACCAAGGACGTCGGCGTCGGCACCGGCCTGGGGCTGTCGCTGGTGCACGGCATCGTCACCGACCTGGGCGGCGGCATCGAGGTGCGCAGCCGGCTGGGCGAGGGCTCGACCTTCACCGTCTACCTGCCATGGAGCGACGCCGGCGCGGCCGCCGACTCCGGCGAAGGCGTGGAGCTGGAAGCGCTGCCCGAAGGTGCCGGCCAGACCGTCCTGCTGGTCGACGACGAGGAGGCGCTGGTGCGGCTGGGCGAGGAGATGATCGCGCAGTTCGGCTACGAGCCGGTCGGCTTCACCTCGGGCGAGGCCGCGCTGGCCGCGTTCCGCACCGACCCGGGTCGCTTCGACGCGGTGTACTCAGACGAGTCCATGCCCGGGCTGACCGGCTCCGAGCTGGCGCGGCAGATCCGCGCGCTGCGCGCCGACATCCCGATCGTGCTGATGACTGGCTACGTCACCCCTGCCCTGCAGGCGCGCGCGCACGACGCCGGCGTGCACGCGGTGCTGGCCAAGCCACTGTCCCGGCGCGAACTGGCGCGCAGCCTGCACGCGCTGCTGCGGCGTGCACCGGCCGAGGAAGCCGCCGCGGCGACCTGACCGTCGCCTCGTGGGACACGGGGCTGCCCCTGACCCGTGGCGGTGTCGCCGCCGGCTCAGCGCGGGACCGGCATGGCGCGCATCAGCGAGCGCGCGTACGCCGGGGCCGTCGGCTCGTGCATGAAGAAGGCGTAGGCCTCGTTCCAGCCGCTGGCCGCGAGCCGCTCGGCCCAGCGCGCGAGGTCGGCGTCCTCGTAGTGCTCCAGCCGCAGCCGCAGGTAGCCCCAGGGGGCGGTACGCACCATGGGCGGCGGGGCGTTGTCCTCGCGCTCGGACAGGCACAGCGCCGCGCCGGCCTCGCGCAAGGCGGCGTAGACGGCGTCGTCGAACCAGCTCTCGTGGCGGAACTCGAAGGCCGCGCGATGGTCTGCCGGCAGCAGGGCAAGGAAGGCGGTCAGCCGCGGCAGGTCGTGCCTGAGGAACGGCGGCAGCTGGAACAGCACCGGACCGCGCTTGGCGCCCAGCGCCTGCAGCGTGCGGTAGAGGTATGCCAGCGGGTCGGCGGCCTTGTCGGGGTCGATGCGTGCGACGTGCGTGATGCGGCGGGAGGCCTTGATCGCGAAGCGGAAGGTGGCCGGCGTGGCGTCGGCCCAGCGCGCCAGCACGTCGGCGTTGGGCAGGCGGTAGAAGGTGTTGTTGATCTCGACCGTCGGCAGGCGCTCGGCATACCAGGCGAGCATGGCCTCGGCGGCGATCTTCTCCGGGTAGAAGTCCCCCTGCCACGCCTTGAAGGCGTAGCCGCTCGCGCCTGCCAGCAGCCGGGTCGTCATCGCACCTCACCCGGACTCGGCGTCCTCGAGCAGCGAGAAGCGCACCGGCAGGAAGTCCTTCGTTTGCAGGCGCTCGTCGCGGTCCTTGGTGACGAGCATGAGGATCTGGCTCTCGGGCAGGCCGGCGGGGATCACCATGCGCCCGCCCGCCCCGAGCTGGTGGATCAGCGCCGGCGGGATCAGCTCCGGCGCCGCGGTGACGATGATCCTGTCGAACGGGGCGTGCTCGCGCCAGCCGGCGCGGCCGTTGCCCACGCGCACCTCGACGTTGGCGCAGCCCAGGCGCGCCAGCCGCTGCCGGGCCTGCCGCGACAGCTCCTCGATCAGCTCGACGCTGTAGACGCGCTTGGCCAGCCTGGAGAGGACTGCCGACTGGTAGCCCAGCCCGGTGCCGATCTCGAGCACCGTGTCCGTCGGCTGCACGTCGAGCAGGTCGGTCATCACCGCGACCATGAAAGGCTGCGAGATGGTCTTGCCGAAGCCGATCGGCAGTGGCGTGTCGGCATAGGCGAAGGGCCGCAGCTCGAGCGGCACGAACTCGTGGCGCGGCACCTCGCCCAGCACCTGCATCACGCGCGCGCCGAGCGCGGCCTTGCCCAGCCGCGCGGTCGAGAAGATCGTCTGCGCGGCGATCTGCGCGAGCATCTGCTCGCGCAGGATCGAGAACTCGTGCTCGTTCATGCCGGGCCGGCGCGCGACGCGCCGGGCAGGTCGATCCTACGCCGTCGCGGCGAGCCCTGTCGCCTGCGTTTCAACTGAAACGCACTCGCGCGCGGCTGCAACCCGCGCGCAACCGCTGCCGTCCAGCATCACCTGCTCGCAGTGCAAAACGGACGACGACGAT
>JBLMVT010000290.1:0-2512 GCA_050256835.1 Betaproteobacteria bacterium
GCCGCGCACGACGAGGCGCCCGCCGCGCATGCCGTCGATGCTGCCGGGCAGCACGCCGCCGGCGTGGTCGCCGACGTCGCCCGCGATCTCCAGCGTGCCGCCGGCCATCTCGCAGGCCGCGTGCAGCCGCGCGCTGCCGTGCACGTGCACCGCCCCGGCGGTCATCAGCGCGCCGGCGTAGTCGCCGGCATCGCCCTCGACCTCGGTGCGCCCGCCGTCGTGCTTCCAGCCGATGCGGTCGCAGCGTTCCAGCCCAGCGCCGGAGAAGACGAGCAGGTCGTCGCCCGCATGGGGCGCGACGCGGAACAGCTCGCCCAGCGCCACCTGCCCCGCGCCGTGGCCGATCGGCAGGCGCTCGATCTCGCCCGCCGCCAGCGCGGCGAGCGCCGAGGGCCGCAGCCCGCGCAGGTCGAGGCGCAGCGCCGGCACGGACTTCAAGGTCAGCGTCCAGCCGCTCATGCCACTTCGTGCAGGTGGAAGTGGTACGGGCCGGGCTTGCCGCGGTAGTTGCCCGCCGAGATGCGCAGCAGCCCGCCCGCCACGCCGATCGCGATGCCGGCAGCGAGGCCGGCGCGCATCGCGGCGGCGACATCGCCTTCGGTCAGCCCGTCGATGACGATCTCCATCACGCAGCGGGTGTCGGCGTTCAGCTCGCTCCTGGCCACCAGCCCGACCAGGCTCGGGCAGAAGGCGTCGTTGGTCGACGCGCCGAGCGACGCGTACTTGCTGCCCACCTTCGACCCCGAGCGCACGACGCCGCCGGGAAACGGCATCACGACGTTCGGCACCCGGCGCATCGCCGCCACCGCCGCCTCGGCGGCGGCCAGCGCGGCGTCGGTGTCGCGCGCCAGCAGCAGCAGGTTGCCGCCGCCGACGGCCTTGGTGACGGCCGTCGTTTCCTCGGCGACGAACTCGCCGTCCATCACCGGCACACGCCAGTAGCGCACGCCGCCGATCATCTTGCTGGTCTGCCAGCCGTCGCCGAAGAAACGCAGGTTCTTCCCGAGCGCGACCGGCTCGCCTTCGGCCAGGCCCGCGAACACCGCAGTGGTCGGACAGGTCAGCACGCACTGGCCGACGCGGCGCTCGAGCTGCTTCGCGAGCTCCTTGCCCGACATCGCGAACATCAGCACCGCCACGCCGGGCCGGCCGTCGGGCGTTTCGTCGGGCGACAGCTCGCGCTCGATGCCGGCCTCGCAGCCGCAGGCGATCACCGAGGTGGCGAAGCCGGTTGCCGACGCGCCCGCGGTACGCGCCCAGTCGAGCGTGTGCGCGGTGATGAGGATCCGCGTGGCCTTCATCGGGAAGGCCTCGGCGAAGCTGTCGTCGATGGCGACGCCGTTCCTGATCACGGCGTTCCCCCGAAGCACTCGAGCGGCAGCAGCCGCCCGCCGTTGCAGCAGGCGCACAGCTCGTCGTCGCCGATCGCCGCGTGGTCGAAGTTGACCGAAGCGCGCTCGGCCCAGTGGCGGCGCAGCGTCTTCTCGATCGCGCGGTCGTATTCGGGGGTGACGAAGTGCGTGCCGCCGGTCGGCAGCGCGAGCACGCGGCCGGCGCGCGCGACGGGAACACCGTCCTTGAACACGTGCTCGGGCGTGCGGAACATCGCCTCGCGGTCGGCCGGGTCGTCGCGGTAGATCGTGATGTCGGCCGCCGCGCCGACGCCGAGCTGGCCGCGGTCCGCCAGGCCCAGCAGCCGCGCCGGCGCGGCGCGCGTCAGGATCGCGATTTCGGAGAGCGACAGCTCGCGCGCGAGCTGCGGCAGCGCGCAGTTCGCCGCCACGTCCGGGTGCAGCCGGGCGAGCTGCTCGTCGCGGAAGCGCTTGTCCATCAGCAGCCGGATCAGGTGCGGGTAGCTGGTGAACGGCCCGCCGTTCGGGTGGTCGGTGGTCAGCGCCAGCCGCCACGGATCGTTCACGAGCAGGAAGATCTCGAGCCCGATCGCCCACTGCAGCGCGTTGACGTAGCTCGTCTCGCGGTAGCGGAACGGCACCACGCCGCAGCCGGCGTCGCACTCGATGTCGGCGCCGATCCACTTGCGCGGATTGGCGAACACCGAGTTGGGATGCTGGCGCATCGTGTCGCCCGACGCCGTCACCGTCTGGCCGAACACGATCTGGCCGACGTCGATGCTCACGTTCTTGTTCGCGTTGACGGCCTCGGCCAGCTCGCGGGCGGCCGACGAGAACTTCTTCGGCCCCTCGGTGCCGTAGGCGTGGAACTGGATGTGCGTCAGGTGCGCAGGCAGCCCCTCCAGCGCGTCGATCGTCGCCAGCGTCGAGGCGATGTTGCCGGCGACGCCGAGGTTCGAGCCGTGGATGTGCAGCGGGTGCGGCACCCCGAGCTCGCGCACCGCGCGCGCCAGCTTATGCACGATGCGCCGCGGCGTGACGCGCCAGTGCACGTGCTCCTCGTCGACATCGAGCTTGCGCTGGTTGAACTTGAAGGCCGAGATGCCGCCCGGGTTGACGACCTTGACGCCCATCGCCTTGTGCGCGGCGATGGTCCAGCC
>JBLMVT010000291.1:0-4742 GCA_050256835.1 Betaproteobacteria bacterium
GGCATCGAGGCCGAGGCCGGCATGCTCGGCCAGCCCGTGTATTTCCTGACGCCCGACGTCGTGGGCGTCGAGCTCGCGGGTCGGCTGCCGGAAGGCGCGACCGCGACCGACCTCGTGCTGACGGTCACCGAAATGCTTCGCCGCGAGAAGGTCGTCGGCAAGTTCGTCGAGTTCTTCGGCGAGGGCACGCGCACGCTGGCCGTGCCCGACCGCGCGACGATCGGCAACATGGCGCCCGAGTACGGGGCGACCATGGGCTTCTTCCCGGTCGACGAGAAGACGATCGACTACTTCCGCGGCACCGGCCGCACCGCCGCCGAGATCGACGCCTTCGAAAGCTACTTCCGCGCGCAGGGCCTGTTCGGCGTGCCGGCCCCCGGGCAGATCGACTACACGAAGGTGGTCAGGCTCGACCTCGGCACGGTCGCGCCCAGCCTGGCCGGCCCCAAGCGCCCGCAGGACCGCATCGAGATCGGCAACGTGAAGAAGCAGTTCACCGCGCTGTTCTCCAAGCCGCCGGCCGAGAACGGCTTCAACCAGCCCGCCGAGAAGCTGGGCGCGCCGGTGAAGACGAGCGACGGCCTCGAACTGCGCAACGGCGACGTGCTGATCGCCGCCATCACCTCGTGCACCAACACCAGCAACCCGGGCGTGCTGCTTGCCGCCGGGCTGCTGGCGAAGAAGGCGGTCGAGCGCGGGCTGACGGTGAACAAGCACATCAAGACCTCGCTCGCACCCGGCTCGCGCATCGTCACCGAGTACCTCGCCAAGGCCGGGCTGCTGCCCTACCTCGAGCAGCTCGGCTTCGCGGTCGCGGCCTACGGCTGCACCACCTGCATCGGCAACGCCGGCGACCTCACGCCCGAGATCAACGAGGCGATCACCGCCAACGACCTCGTCTGCGCCGCGGTGCTCTCGGGCAACCGCAACTTCGAGGCGCGCATCCACCCCAACCTGAAGGCCAACTTCCTCGCCTCGCCGCCGCTGGTCGTCGCCTACGCGATCGCCGGCACGGTGCTGCGCGACCTGATGACCGAGCCGGTCGGCCGCGGCAAGGGCGGCCGCGACGTCTGGCTCGGCGACATCTGGCCGACCAGCGACGAGGTGCACGCGCTGATGCGCTTCGCGATGAACGGCGACGCGTTCCGCGCCAACTACGACAAGGTGAAGAGCGCACCGGGCGCGCTGTGGCAGCAGATCCACGGCGGCAGCGGCAACGTCTACGCCTGGCCGAAGAGCACCTACATCGCCGAGCCGCCGTTCTTCGCGGGTTTCACCATGCAGCCCAAGGCCGCGGCGGCCGGCGTGGCGGGCGCGCGGATCATGGGCCTGTTCGGCGACTCGATCACCACCGACCACATCTCGCCCGCGGGCTCGTTCCGGGAAACGTCGCCGGCCGGCAAGTACCTGCTCGCCAACGGCGTCGCCAAGGCCGACTTCAACAGCTACGGCTCGCGCCGCGGCAACCACGAGGTGATGATGCGCGGCACGTTCGCCAACGTGCGCATCAAGAACCTGATGCTGCCCGCGCGCCCGGACGGCTCGCGCGAGGAAGGCGGCTACACGCTGTACCAGGGCGAAGGCGAGGACAACGGCCAGAAGCTGGCGATCTACGACGCGGCGATGAAGTACATCGCGGCCGGCATCCCGACCGTCGTCTTTGCCGGCGAGGAATACGGCACAGGCTCGTCGCGAGACTGGGCGGCCAAGGGCACGCAGCTGCTCGGCATCCGGGCCGTGGTGGCGAAGAGCTTCGAGCGCATCCACCGCAGCAACCTGATCGGCATGGGCGTGCTGCCGCTGCAGTTCAAGGCCGGCGAGAGCTGGGAGACGCTCGGGCTGAAGGGCGATGAGACGATCGACATCGCGCTCGACGCCGAGGTGCGCCCGCAGAGCGAGGCGCGGCTGACCGTCACGCGGCCCGACGGCACGAAGAAGACGACCAGCGTCGTGCTGCGCATCGACACGCCGATCGAGGTCGACTACTACAAGCACGGCGGCATCCTGCCGTTCGTGCTCAGGCAGCTGCTCGCGGCCTAGGAAAGGGTCAGTCTTCGGGCAACCGGGTCGGGTAGACGTAGAACGGGCCCCGGATCTTGCCCTTTCCGTGCTGGTTGATCTTCGCTTCGACGATGTACAGCGTCCCGCCCGTGGCCGTCATCGACGTCGGGCCCGCGTAGCCGCGCTTCACCGCCTTGACGTCGACCTTGTCGCCTCGCACCGTCAGTTCGTGGACCTTGCCCGACTTGTTCTCCGCCAGGAAGAAGTGCCCGTTGGCGCGCCGCAGGCCGTCGGGCCCCTCGATGGCCGTCGACGGCTGCAGTCGCGTCAGTTTCCCCGGCTCGCCGCCGCCGACGTCGAGCTTGAACAGGGCGTTGCTCTTGACGTTAGTGAGGTAGATCGCGCCGTCGGAACCGAACGCGATGCCGTCGACACCGACGAGCTGCGCGGCGTGCTCTGGCGGGAGGCGAGCCGGCGGATCAGTCCGATCCGAGGGCGAGGTCGATGCCCCGCGCCATCGATCCCATGCCGCCGCGCCGCGCCTCGGCAGCGAGAACGCGCAGGCGCTCCACGATCTCGGGCCGCGGTCCCTCGCGGCGCAGCGCGACGAGCGTGCGCGCCCGCGCCGCGCCGAGCGTGACGATGATCATCGGCTCCCCGGTGTCGAGCGCCTCGAGCGCATCGGCCTGACGCAGCACGGCGTCGTCGTCGCCTGCGTCGAGCAGCGCGTCGATCGCGTCGCGGTGGAACATCGTGCGCGCGTGCAGCACGCAGTCGCCGGCGAGCATCGTCTCGCCCTCCTCGAGCCAGCGGCGGCGTTCGCAGGCGTCGTCGCTGGCCAGCGCGAGCGCGGCGACGATGCCCGGCCCGATGAAGCCGATGCCGGTTTCGCGCGCGATCTGCAGCGCCTCGCCGAGCAGAGCGCGCGCCTCGGCGCGGCGTCCGGCGTGCAGGCGGCACTGCGCCAGCAGCATCAGGTCGATCGACAGGAAGCGCCGTGCCGAGGCACGCCGCGCGGAGGCGATGGCGCGCTCGAGCGCCGGCTCGGCTTCGGCGTAGTCGCCGCGGAGCGTCAACACCATCGCCACCGACTCGAGCGCCATGACGTCGGTCTGCGGGACGCCGACCTTGGCCGACTGCTCCGCCGCGTGCCGCACCTCGGCCAGCCCGGCGTCGCCCTGGCCGGTCCAGTTCAGGCAATGGCCGACCATGCAGGTGTTGACGATCTCGCTGCGCACCGAGCCGATGCGCCGGCACAGTTCGACGCAGCGGCGGAAGTGGCCGAGCGCGGTGAGCATGCGGCCGCCGGCGTAGGCATGGTCGCCGAGTCCGCTGAGCGCGGTGGCCTGCGCCTCGAGATCGCCGGCGCGCTCGGCATGCTCGAGCGCAAGCGCGTGTTCGCGACCGCAGTCGTCGATGCGGCCGAGCGCGAAGCAGAGGTTGCCGCGCAGGTTGTGGATGCGCGCCAGCGCGCCGGCATCGTCGAGCCTCCTTGCGATCGGCTGGGCCTCGGACAGCGCCTGCATCCCGCGCGCCGTGTCTCCCGTGACGCGATGCCCCGCGGCGATGCCGAGCCAGGCGCGACTGCGCTCGGCATCGTCGCGCGCCGCGGCCAGCGCGCGCTCGAACGCCGCCACCGACTCGTGCGTGCGCGCCAGCCGGCGCAGCACGTCGCCGGCGACCAGCTCCAACGCGCAGGCGAGCGGCCCGCCGGCGGCCAGCTCGGCGCCGCGCCCGGCCAGCCGCACGGCCGCGTCGTGGCGGTAGTGCCGCGTCTCGTCCTGCGCCGCGGCAAGGTAAGCGGCCGCGGCGTCCGGATGCTGCGCACGGTCGAGGTGCTCGGCGTGCAGCGCCGGCTCGCGAGCGCGGTACCACCGGGCGGCTCGCAGGTGCAGTTCGCGCTTCTTCACGTTGAGCAGCGAGGCGTACACGCCCTCCTGGATGAGCGCGTGCGCGAACAGGAAGTCGCCGCCTTCGGGACGCAGCAGGTCGGCGGCGAGCAGTGCGTCGCAGCGGTAGGCGCCGTCGTCGAGCAGGCCGGCCAGCGCTTCGGCATCGACGCGCTTGCCGAGCACCGAGGCGGCCTGCAGCGCCTGCTTGTCGCGCGGCGCCAGGCGGTCGATGCGCGCCAGCACCAGGCTCTGGATCGTCGGCGGCACCTGCGCCGCCTCGCCCTCGAGCGCGTTGCGCAGCAGCTGCTCGAGGAACAGCGGGTTGCCCTCCGCGCGCTCGATGCACTGCAGGGCGTAGCGCTCGGAGGCGGCCATCATCCCGCCCACCAGGCGGCGCGCTTCCTCTAGCGTCAGCGGCCCCATGTCGATCGACAGCAGCGGCGTGCCATGGCTCGCCGCCCGCCAGGCACGGCCGATCGGGTCACCCTCGAAGCGCGTCGTCATCGCCAGCACGAGCGGCGCGCTGCGCGTGGCCTGCGTCAGTGCCGCGAGACAGGCGAGCAGCGACGGCGCCGCCCAGTGGATGTCCTCGAAGACCAGCAACCGCGGCTGCGCGCGAGCGGCCTGCGTCGCCAGCCGGGCCAGCACCTCGGCGCTGCGCGCCAGGCGCGTGGCGTTGTCCATGGCCTCGAACAGCGGCTGCAAGTCGGCGCGCTGCGGCAGGCCCAGCAGGTCGGCGAGCACGGCCTCGTGCTCCGTCGGCACCCGTCCGGCGTCGACGGCCGCGGCCAGCGCCGCACGCCGGCCGCCCTCGTCGGTGCCCGGCGCCAGGCCGAGCAGCGCGGCGCT
>JBLMVT010000292.1:0-3238 GCA_050256835.1 Betaproteobacteria bacterium
GTTCATCTACCTCGCGCCGTTCGTCGTTGCGCTCGGCATGCCGTTCATCGCGCGCGCCGAGCGGCTGTCGGCGCCGCAGGCGGCCGGCCTGGTGCTCGCCTTCGCCGGCGTCGCCTGGGCGTTCGCCGAAGGCTTCGTGCGGCCGAGCACGGGCGCGCGGCAGTGGCTCGGCGACGCGCTCGGGGTGGCGGCGGCGCTGCTGTGGGGCGGCACGACGCTGGTCATCCGCGCCACGCCGCTGGCGACCGCGCCGGCCGAGAAGACGCTGCTCTACCAACTCGGCGTGTCGGGCGTGCTGCTCGCGCTGGCCGCGCCGCTGGCCGGCGAGCATTGGCCGTCGGCGTGGCCGGCGTCGATCGTCGGCCTGCTGCTGTTCCAGACCGTGATCGTCAGCTTCGCGAGCTACCTGCTGTGGTTCTGGCTGATCCGTCACTACCCGGCGACGCGGCTGGCCGCGTTCACGCTGCTCACGCCGGTGTTCGGCCTGCTCGCCGGCGCGCTGCTGCTCGGCGAGCCGGTGACCGGGCGGCTGCTGCTCGCGCTGTTCGCGGTGGCGGCGGGGATCGCGGTCGTCAACATGCTGCGCGCGGCCGGGCGTGGCTGATCAGCCGCGGATGCGGCGCACCAGCGCGCTGGTCGAGTAGCCCTCGACGAACGGCAGCGCGCGCGCCTCGCCGCCCCACGAGCGCACCAGCCGCGTCTCGGCGAGCGACTCGATGTGGTAGTCGCCGCCCTTGACGTACCAGTCGGGGCGCACGAGCGCGAGCAGCGCCAGCGGCGTCGGCTCGTCGAACAGCGTGACCAGGTCGACGCTCTGCAGCGCGGCGAGCACGCAGGCGCGGTCGGCCTCGCCGTTGAGCGGCCGGTCGGGGCCCTTGCCGAGAGCGCGCGCCGAGGCGTCGCTGTTGACGCCGACGACCAGGCTGGCGCCGAGGTCGCGCGCCTGCTCGAGGTAGGCGACGTGGCCGCGGTGCAGCAGGTCGAACACGCCGTTGGTGAACACCAGCGGCCGCGCCAGCGCGGCGACGCGCGCGGCCAGCGCCGGCCGCGCGCACAGCTTGTCCAGGAGGTGGGCCACCGCGCGATTGTCGCCTGCGCGTCGGCCGTCGCCCGCGGCGGCGCATAGACTGGCGGCCCCCATCTCTTGCCGGAGCAGTCACGATGACGATCACCCTGTGCGGTTTCGCGATCTCCAACTACTACAACAAGGTGAAGATGGCGCTGCTCGAGAAGGGCGTGCCGTTCGAGGAGGAGGCCGTGGCGACCGGCCGCCGCGACGAGGCCGTGCTCGGTGCCAGCCCGCTGGCCAAGATCCCGTTCCTGCGCACCGAGGACGGGCCGCTCGCCGAGAGCCAGGCGATCCTCGAGTACCTGGAGGACCGCTGGCCGGTGCCACCGCTGCTGCCCGCGGGCGCCTACGCGCGCGCCAAGGTGCGCGAGCTGACGATCTTCGTCGACCTGCACCTCGAGCTGGTCGCGCGCGAGCTGTACCCTCAGGTGTTCTTCGGCGCCGCGCCGATCGCCGAGGCCGACGCGGCGCGCGTGCGCAAGCGCCTGGAGCGCCACATCGCCGGCTTCCGGCGGCTGGCGCGGTTCGCGCCCTTCGTCGCCGGCAGCGACTTCACGCAGGCCGACTGCGCGGCGTACAACTCGCTGCCGCTGGTCGGCGGCGCGACCAAGGCGGTGTACGGCGAGGACCTGCTGCTCGCCGCCGGCGTCGACTGGAAGGGCTACGTGAAGACGGTCGGCGAACGGCCGAGCGCGCAGCGCGTTGCGGCCGATCGCAAGGCGGCGCTGGCGCAGGGGCTGCCGAAGGGCTGAGCTTCGCGAGCTACAGCCAGCCCTTGCGCCGGAAGTACCAGAACGGCGTGACCACGCTCACGATCATCAGCGCCAGCGCGAACGGGTAGCCCCAGTCCCATTGCAGCTCGGGGATCGAGTGGAAGTTCATGCCGTAGATGCTGGCGATCAGCGTCGGCGGCAGCAGCGCCACGCTGGCAACCGAGAAGATCTTGATGATGCGGTTCTGGTTGATGTTGATGAAGCCGACCGTCGCGTCCATCAGGAAGTTGATCTTGTCGAACAGGAACGCGGTGTGCGAGTCGAGCGAGTCGATGTCGCGCAGGATCTGGCGCGACTCCTCGAACTGCTCGGCGTTGAGCATGCGGCTGCGCATCATGAAGCTGACCGCGCGGCGCGTGTCCATCACGTTGCGGCGGATGCGGCCGTTCAGGTCCTCCTCGCGCGCGATCGCGGCCAGCACCTCGGCGGCGTCGGGGTCCGCCAGGGCCTTCTTCAGCACGCGCGCGCTGACCGCCTCGAGGTTGTCGTAGATCCCCTCGAGCACGTCGGCGCTGTACTCGGCGTCGGCGTCGTAGAGCTTGAGCAGGACGTCCTTGGCGTCCTCGATCAGTGCCGGGATGCGCCGCGCGCGCAGGCGCAGCAGGCGGAACACCGGCAGGTCCTCGCGGTGCACCGAGAACAGCACCTTGCCGTGCAGGATGAAGGCGACGCGCACGTTGCGCGGCGCCTGCGGGTCGTCGATCAGGAAGTCGGTGCGGATGTGCAGCTCGCCGTTGTCCTCCTCGTAGAAGCGCGCCGATTCCTCTAGGTTCTCCTCGACGATGTTGTCGGGCAGCGCCAGCCCGAAGCGCTCGCTGATCCAGCCCTTCTCTTCCGGCGTGGGCGACTCGAGGTCGACCCACACCGGGTTGACGTGCGCCAGCGCCTGGGCGCTGTCGATCTCTGCCTGAATCAGCCGGCCGTTGGCCAGCGTGAACACGTTGAGCATCAGGGGGCCTCCAGCGTGCAGGCGGCGGGCACGGCGCGCGGATGGGTGTGACGTGACGGCGACCGCCTCACCCCAGGAAGGCCGGCGGCGGTGCCGGCCGGTGCGCGCTGGAGCGGACGGTCACCGAGGGTCGGCGATGTCCAAGGAACGCTCTCGTCGAAACGACGGCGGCGATTATCGCTTCAAGCGGGCGCGCCGAAGCCGGCCGCACGCAGCACCGCCTGCGCTTGCAGACCATACAGCCGCGCCAGCGCCTCGCGCGCCGCCGGCGCCGCACCCGTGACCAGCGCCGCCGGGTAGCGGATCGGCGGGTGGCTGTCAGCGGGAAAGCGCGCCGCCACCGCGAGGCCGTGCCCGGCGCGCGCATCGGTGGCGTAGACGATGCCGGCCGCGGCCTCGCCGCGCTCGACGAAGGCCAGCGCGGAGCGCACGTTGTCGGCGCGCACC
>JBLMVT010000293.1:0-2854 GCA_050256835.1 Betaproteobacteria bacterium
AGATGGCGGTCGGTCCCGATGGTAGGGCCGGCGGCGCGGGCCGCGTCGGCCGGCCCGATCCGCTAGCCGCGCCGCGGCGCCAGCCGCGGGTCGAGCAGGTCGCGCAGCCCGTCGCCGAGCAGGTTCAGGCCGAGCACGGCCAGGGCGATCGCCGCGCCGGGGAAGACGGCGAGCAGCGGCGCCTGGAACATCTGCGTCTGCGCCTCGTTGAGCATGCGGCCCCAGCTCGGCCGCGGCGGCTGCGTGCCCAGCCCGAGGTACGACAGCGCCGCCTCGGCGAGGATGGCCAGCGCGAACTGCGTCGTCGCCTGCACGATCAGCACGCCGGCGATGTTGGGCAGCACGTGCTCGAGCGTGATGCGCCAGCCGCCCTTGCCGCAGGCGCGCGCGGCGAGCACGAAGTCGCGCGACCAGACGGCGTTGGCCTGGGCGCGGGCGATGCGCGCGAACACCGGGATGTTGAAGATGCCGATCGCGATCACCGAGACACCGAGCCCCGGCCCGTAGACCGCGGTCAGCATGATCGCCGACAGCAGCGCCGGAAACGCGAAGGTGAAGTCGGCCAGCCGCATCACCGCCTCCTCGACCCAGCCGCGGCGCGCGCTCGCCACGAGGCCGAGCGCGACTCCGAACAGCACGCCGATGCCGACCTCGACCACGCCGACCGCGATCGAGTTCTGCGCGCCGACGAGCAGCAGCGAGGCGACGTCGCGCCCCAGGCTGTCGGTGCCCAGCCAGTGCGCGGCCGACGGGGCGCCGAGCTTGTGGGGCACGTCGAGCTCGTAGGGCGAGCGCGGCGTCCACACCAGCGACAGCGCGGCTGCCGCCACCAGCAGCGCGACCAGCGCGGCGCCGAGCGCGAAGCTGCGGTGGCGCAGCGCCTCAAGCATCGGAAGACTTCAGCCGCGGGTCGATCGCCGCGTACAGCACGTCGACGACGAAGTTGACGACGATGACGAAGGCGGCGAGCAGCATCACCACGTTGCGCACGACGACGAGGTCGCGGTTGGCGATCGCCTGGAACACCAGCCGGCCGATGCCGGGCAGGTAGAACACGTTCTCGATCACCACGGTGCCGGCCAGCAGGCTGGCGAACTGCAGACCCATCACGGTGACGACCGGGATCATCGCGTTGCGCAGCACGTGGCCCCACAGCACGGCGCGCGCCGACAGCCCCTTGGCGCGCGCGGTGCGCACGAAGTCCTCGCGCAGCACGTCGAGCACCGCCGAGCGCGTGATGCGGGTCAGGATGGCCGCCTGCACCGCGGCCAGCGCGAGCGCCGGCAGCGCGAGCGCGCGCAGACCGGGCCCGAGGCCGCCGCCGTCGTCGGCGCTCCAGCCGGGGAAGCCGCCGGCGGCAAACCAGTGCAGCTTCACCGCGAACAGCAGGATCAGCAGGATCGCGAACCAGAAGCCGGGGATCGCGATGCCGAGCTGGCTGAACACCATCACTCCGAGGTCGCCTGGGCGCCCGTGGTGCGCGGCGGCGTACAGGCCCAGCGCGAGCGCGACGGCCACCGTCAGCACCATCGCCAGCAGCGCCAGCGGCAGGCTGACCGCCAGCCGCTCGGCGATCAGCTCGCCGACCGGCGTGTCGTACGAGACGCTGGTGCCCAGCTCGCCGGTCGCCAGCCCGTGCAGCCAGTCGAGGTAGCGCACGCCGGCCGGGCGGTCGAGGCCGAGCTTGTGCGTCAGCGCCGCCACCTGCTCGGGCGTCGCGGTCGGCCCGAGCATCACCTCGGCCGCATTGCCGGGCAGCACCTCGAGCACGAGGAACACGACCAGCGTGGCCGCCAGCAGGGTCAGCACGAAGGTCGCCGCGCGCTTGAGCAGGAACACGCTCATGGGCGGCCCGGCGCGCGAAACGTCAGCCCAGCACCGCGGCGACAGCCTCGGCGGCCGGCTCGACGTTGCCGCGGTTGAGCCCGGCCACGCACAGCCGGCCCGAACGCACCAGGTAGACGCCGTGGCGCTCGCGCAGCGTGTCGACCTGCTCGGGCGTGAGCCCCGTGTAGCTGAACATGCCGCGCTGCGTCAGGAAGTAGCCGAAGTCGCGGCCCCGCGCGCGCGCCGCGAGCACGTCGTGCAGCGCGCGCCGCATGGCGAGGATGCGCTCGCGCATCGCCGCCACCTCGGACTCCCACGGCCCACGCAGGTCGGCGTCGCCGAGCACGTGCGCGACCAGCGCGCCGCTGGTGATCGGCGGGCTCGAGTAGCTGCGCCGCACGGTGAACTTGAGCTGGCCGAGCACGCGCTCGGCCTCGCCGGCGTCGGCGCAGGCGACCGACAGCGCGCCGCAGCGCTCGCCGTACAGGCTCATGCTCTTGGAGAACGAGTTGGCGATGAAGAACGGCAGCCCGGCGTCGGCCAGCGCCCGCGGCGCGTAGGCGTCGGCCTCGATGCCGTCGCCGTAGCCCTGGTAGGCGAGGTCGAGGTAGGGCAGCAGCTCGCGCTCGACGAGCACCGGGATCAGTTCGCGCCACTGCTCGCGCGAGAGGTCGACGCCGGTCGGGTTGTGGCAGCAGGCGTGCAGCAGGACGATGCTGCGCTTCGGCAGGCCGCGCAGCGTCTCGAGCATGGCAGCGAAGCGCAGTCCGCCCTTCGGGCCTTCGACGCCGTCGGCGTCGTAGTACGGATAGGTGTGGACGGTGTGGCCCGCGCCCTCGAACATCGCGCGGTGGTTGTCCCAGGTTGGGTCGCTGACCCAGACCTCGCTGGCGGGCAGCCAGCGGTGCAGGAACTCGGCGCCGACGCGCAGGCTGCCCGACGAGCCGATCGACTGGATCGTCGCGATGCGGCCGGCCGCCAGCGCCGGGTGGCCGGCGCCGAACAGCAGCCGGCCGACCTCGGCGCG
>JBLMVT010000294.1:0-2614 GCA_050256835.1 Betaproteobacteria bacterium
ATTTCAGCCGGATCTCGCTGTCGAAGGAAACGCGCACCTTCAGCCCGGGGATGTCGAGCGTCATCGTCGCCGGGAACGACTCGTCGCCGCCGATCGTGCCGGCCTCGATCGCCTTGGCAACCGCGTGCTCGATCTCGCGCTGCGAGCTGACGCCGACCACCTTCAGGAACTTGCGGATGCTGATGTTCAGGGCCTCTTCGTCCATCGTGTCCTCCGTTGTGACCGGCAGGCCGGCAGCGGCGAGCGGCGCGCGCATGCGCTGCCAGTGCGTGCCTTGCCAGAATAAGCGGCCGCACGCGGGGCAGTCGCGAAAGCGGTCATGGTGCAGCAGCACCTGCGGCGGCACGCGCGCCGCGACGGCGTCCTTGGGCACGTCGCGCAGCGGGACGTTGCACGCCAGGCAGCGCGTGAACGGCCGAGCCCGGCGCGCGAGGCCGAGCCGCTCGGCCAGCTCGCGCAACTGGGCGTCGGCGTCGGTCGCGTGCACGAACACGCCGTGCGCCGGCGCGGCGCGCGCCAGCAGCTCGCGGTGGCGGCTGAGCAGGATGCGGTCCTCGTCAGCGGCCAGCCGCAGCATCGCGGCGGCGCCGAGCCGGTTGTCGTAGGCCGCATCGAAGCCGGCCATGCGCAGCCGGCGGGCCAGCGCGCCGAGGTGCGCATCGGCGAGGAAGCGCGGCCGCTCGCCGGGCACGTGGCTCAGCCCGCGGCCACGCGCGGCACCGATTCGCGCAGGTATTCGACGAGCTGGCGCGCCGGCGCGGTCAGCGCGGCATCGCGCCGCGTGGTGATGCCGACCTGGCGCGCCCAGGCGCAGCGGATCGCCTTCAGCGGCCTGAGCAGCCGGGTGCGCTCCTCCCAGTGGATCATCTCGCGCGGCACGAAGGTGAGGAAGTCGCTCTGCGCGACGATCGTCTTCATCAGCTGCGACGAGGTGGTCTCGATCTCCGGCACGATCGGCGCCAGCCCGGCCTCGGCGAACAGCTCGTCGAGCGCCTTGCGCTCGAGCTCCCAGCGCCGCGCCAGCACCCACGGGTAGCCCGCGAGGTCGGCCGCGCTGAGCGTGCGCCGGCGCGCCAGCGGGTGGCCGCTGCGCGCGACGACGACCGCGCTGTCGACGTACAGCGCCTCGTGGTGCAGCTCGGCGTCGGGCGGGTTGCGCGGGACGGAGGACAGCGCGAAGGCGATCTCGCCCTTGCCGACCATCGGCATCAGCGACTCGTTGAGCCCGTACTCGACGAACACGCGCACCTCCGGGCGGCTGCGGCGCAGCCGCGCCAGCGCCAGCGGCAGCAGGCGCGACGCCTCCGACGGCCCGCAGCCGATGCGCACCTTGGCCGCCGCCTCCTGCTTGAGCTCGCGCAGGCGCAGCGCGGCCTGCGCCAGCTCGCCCTCGATGCTGCGCGCGTGGCCGACCAGGATGTCGGCATACGGCGTCGGGCTGACGCCGAAACGGTGGCGCCGCAGCAGCGCCACGCCGAGGTCGTGCTCGAGCGACTTGATGCTCATCGACAGCGCCGGCTGCGAGATGCCCAGGCTCTCGGCAGCGGCGGTCAGGCTGCCGGCGCCGACGGCGGCCAGCAGGTGGCGGATGCGCTTGGAGTCCAGGGCTTCTTGCATCAGCGCGGCTTATTTGAAACTTGCAGAAGTTTATGCAATCTTCTCCGCCGGCCTGACCGCCGCACGAGGTGAGCGATGAACCTGCAGTCACTGGTGGAGCCCGACCGGGTCCACAAGAGCGTCTATACCGATCCCGCGATCTTCGACGCCGAGATCGAGAACATCTTCGAGAAGGTATGGGTCTACTGCGGCCACGAGTCGCAGATCCCGAACCCCGGCGACTACTACGCCGTGACGATCGGCCGCCAGCCGATGATCATGGTGCGTGGCGCCGACGGCGGCGTGCACGTGCTGCACAACCGCTGCCCGCACCGCGGCGTGCAGCTCGTCGGCAACCTCAAGGGCAACACCGGCGGCGCCTTCGTCTGCTCGTACCACGCCTGGAGCTTCCAGCTCGACGGCGGCGTGCGCGCGATCCCGCTGGCGCGCGGCTACGAGGGCACGCGCATGCACAAGGGCAACCCCGACTGCAACATCAAGCGCGCGGCGCGCGTCGCGAGCTACCGCGGCTTCGTGTTCGCCAGCCTCGCCGCCGAGGGCCCGACGCTGACGGAGTTCCTGGGCGAGGCCAAGGTCGCGTTCGACGACATGTGCGACCGCTCGCCGGTCGGCGAGGTCGAGGTCGTGCCCTACTGCCACCGCATCGTGCAGCAGTCGAACTGGAAGTTCTTCATGGAGAACCAGCTCGACGCGCTGCACCCGTCGGTGACGCACCAGTCGACCGGCATCGCCGCGGGTCGCGTCGAGCGGCGCATCAAGGAGCAGCAGGGCTCGGCGCCGCTGCACTACCACTACCTGTCGGCGTTCGCGTCCAACTTCGAGCTGTGGGACAGCGTGCAGACGATCAACTTCCCGCGCGGCCACGGCATCCTCAAGGCCTACATGGGGCTGCGACCGCAGGACCCGGACACGCTCGAGTACGAGGCGCTGCTGCGCGCCGCCTACGGCGAGGCGAAGACCGAGGAGTACCTGTCGCGCAGCATCCACCACGTACTGG
>JBLMVT010000295.1:0-4251 GCA_050256835.1 Betaproteobacteria bacterium
TGGCCACCTTCCTCGAGTCCGACGTCAAGGCCGGCCTGGTGCAGGTGCGCGACAGCGCCGACCGCTCGGTGATCATCATCAAGGGCGACGGCTTCTTCGGGGCCGGCAGCGCCGACGTCGAGGACAGGGTGCTGCCGCTGCTCGGCCGCATCCGCGCCGCGCTCGCCGGCGTGCCGGGGCAGGTGCTGATCACCGGCCACACCGACAACCAGCCGATCCGTTCGGCGCGCTTCCCGTCCAACTGGCACCTCTCGCAGGCGCGCGCCGACGCCGTGAAGGCGCTGCTCGCGCCCGACGTCAAGCCCGAGCGCATGCGCGCCGAGGGGCGTGCCGACTCGGAGCCGGTCGGCGGCAACGCCACGCCGGCCGAGCGTGCGCGCAACCGGCGCGTCGAGATCACGCTGTTCGTGCCGCCGGCGGCCTGAGCCCGCCCTGCAGGGAATCCTCCGCATGAAGAAGCTCCTGGCCGTCCTCTTGCACCCGCTGACCTTGTCGCTGCTCGGCGTGGCCGTGCTGTCGGCGCTGGTGTGGTGGATCGGCCCGCTGATCGCCATCGGCAGCCACCGCCCGCTCGACGGCCGCGGCGCACGCGTCGGGGTCGTGCTGGTGCTGTTCGCGCTGCTCGGCCTCACCTTGGCCTTCAAGGCGTGGCGGCGCAAGCGTGCCAACGCGACCCTGCTCGAAGGCATTGCCGCCGGTCCTTCGGCCGCCGACCGCGAGGCCGCCGCGCTGAGCGAGAAGTTCGAGCAGGCGATCGCCGTGCTGCGCGAGTCGCAGCGCGGCAAGGGCGGCCTGTTCGGGCGCGGCCGCGATCTCTACGACCTGCCCTGGTATGCCTTCGTCGGCGCGCCCGGCTCGGGCAAGACGACGGCGCTGATGAACGCCGGGCTCACCTTCCCGCTGGCCGCCAAGCTCGGCCAGGCCAGCGTCAAGGGGGTCGGCGGCACGCGCAACTGCGACTGGTGGTTCACCGACCAGGCGGTGCTGATCGACACCGCCGGTCGCTACACCACGCAGGAATCGGATGCGGCGACCGATGCCAGCGCCTGGAACAACTTCCTCGCGCTGCTGAAGAAGTCGCGCCCGCGGCGCCCGCTCAACGGCATCCTGCTCACCGTCAACGTGCAGGACCTGCTGCAGCAGGGCCCGGCCGAGCGCAAGGAACACGCGGCGCGGCTGCGCTCGCGCATGCAGGAACTGCACGAGCGGCTGGGCGTGCGTCCGCCGGTCTACGTGCTGGTCACCAAGACCGACCTCGTCGCCGGCTTCAACGAGACCTTCGGCGACCTCGGCAAGGAGGAGCGCGACCAGGTCTGGGGCTTCACCTTCGCCCACGAGCCGGGCGGCGACAAGGACCCGCTGGCCGAGTTCGGCGCCGAGTTCGGCGCGCTCGAACGGCGCCTGCGCGAGCGCCTGATCGGTCGCCTCGAGGCCGAGCGCGACATCCAGCAGCGCGCCGCCATCTTCGCCTTCCCGCAGCAGTTCGCCGGGCTCAAGGGCCTGCTCGGCGGCTTTCTCGAGCAGGTGTTCAGCGGCGGCGGCTCGCTCGAGGAACGCCCGCTGCTGCGTGGCGTGTACTTCACCAGCGGCACGCAGGAAGGCACGCCGATCGACCGCGTGATGGGCGCGCTGGCGCGCACCTTCGGCGTCGAGCGCAAGGCGGCGGCGCTGGCCGGTGCGCGCGGCAAGAGCTTCTTCCTGCACCGTCTGCTGGCCGACGTGGTGTTCGCCGAGCAGGGACTCGTCGGTGCCAACCGCGCGCTCGAGGCGCGGCGGCTGCGGCTGCGGCTGGCCGGCATGGTGGCGATGCTGCTGGTCGCCGTGGTGCTGGTCGCCGGCTGGGGGATCAGCTTCGTGCGCAACAAGGCCTACGTCGCCGAGGTGCAGGCGCGCGTGCCGGCACTCAAGCAGGCGGTCGAGGCGCTGCCCCCGTCGACATCTGGCGACCTCGCCAACCTGCCGGTCGTGCTGGGTCAGGTGCGCGTGGCCGCGCAGCCCTCGGGGTTCGACCTCGACGCGCCACCGCTGCTCGCCGGGCTCGGCCTGTATCAGGGCGACAAGCTCGACGCCGCCGCGCTGCAGTCCTACCACCGGCTGCTCGACCATGCGCTGATGCCGCGCATCGCGCGCCGGCTGGAGGAGAAGCTGCGCGGCGCGAGCAAGGACAACCTGGAGCTTGCCTACGAGGCGCTCAAGGCCTACCTGATGCTCTACACGCCGGAGCACTTCGACCCCGAGACGATCAAGCTGTTCGTCACCACCGACTGGGAGGTGAACCTGCAGCGCACGACGACCCCCGAGCAGCGTCAGGCGCTCGCGCTGCACCTCGATGCGATGCTCGCGCGCGGCGCGCCGCAGCCGAGCGCGCCGATGGACAAGGCGCTGGTGTCCAGCGTGCGCGAGATGCTGGTCGCCTACCCGCTCGAGTACCGGGTGGTGAGCCGGCTCAAGCGTCAGCAGCTCGGCGCCAACCTGCCCGAGTTCTCGGTGGCGCGTGCCGCGGGACCGGCGGCGGCGCAGGTCTTCGAGCGCGCCAGCGGCAAGCCGCTGACCCAGGGCGTGCCGGGCCTGTACACGCGCGAGGGCTACCGCAAGGAGTTCCTGTCGGCAGTCGGCAAGGTGACGACGCAGCTGGCCAGCGAGGAGTCGTGGGTGCTCGGCACGCCGGCCCAGGGCGGCCTGCTGCAGGGACTGAAGGCGAGCCCGGAACTCGCGGCGCGCGTGCGCCGGCTGTTCCTGCAGGACTACATCAAGGTCTGGGACGACTACCTCGCCGACGTGCGCATGGTCAAGCTCGCCGGCCTCGAGCGCAGCGTCGAGGTGTCGCGCCTGTTGGCCGCCGTCGACTCGCCGCTGGCCGCCTTCCTGCGCGGCGTGGCGCGCGAGACGACGCTGGTCGAGAAGGCACCACCCAAGGGCGAGGGCGGCGGCAAGACCGGCGTGGACGTGGTCGACCGCAAGTCCGAGTCGGCGCGCAAGCAGATGGCCGCGGTGCTCGGCGCGCAGGCCGCCGCCGGCGGCGGCGCCGAGGGCCCGCCGATCGAGCAGATGGTCGACGACCACTTCGCCGCCGTGCACCGGCTGGTCGAGGGCCAGCCGGCGCCGATCGACGAGGTGCTGAAGATGTTCAACGAGGTCTATGTCCAGCTCGCTGCCGTCGATGCCGCGCAGAAAAGCAAGTCGCCGCCGCCACCGGCCGGCGGCATGGACCGCGTGCGCGCCGCGGCCGGCCAGCAGCCCGAGCCGATCCGCTCGATGCTCGCCGGGCTGGTCGACGCCGGCAGCACCCAAAGCCGCGCCATCGAGCGGCAGAGCCTGACCGGCGAGCTCAAGCCGACGACCGACTTCTGCAACCGCGCGGTCTCCGGCCGCTACCCGTTCGCCGCCGGCTCGACCGCCGACGTGCTGCCCGAGGACTTCGGCCAGCTGTTCGCGCCGGGCGGCATGCTCGACGACTTCTACCAGCGCAAGCTCGCCGCGCTCGTCGATACCGGCACCAACCCGTGGTCGTTCAAGCCCACGGGCGACGGCAGCAAGCCGGTGGCCGCCGCCGCGCTGGCCGACTTCCAGCGCGCTGCGCGCATCAAGGAGGTGTTCTTCCGCAGCGGCGGCAAGACGCCGTCGTTCCGCGTCGACATCCGCGCGCTCGAGATCGCCGATCCGCTCAAGGAGCTGACGCTCGACATCGACGGCCAGCCGCTGAAGTTCGTCGCCGGCAACACCGCGCCGCAGAGCATCAGCTGGCCGGGCGCCAAGGTCGCCTCGCAGATCAAGCTGCTCACCGTGCCGGCATCGACGCCGCTGACGTTCGACGGCCCGTGGGCTCTGTTCCGCCTGTTCGACCGCTTCGAGGTGCAGCAGACCGCGCAGCCCGAGAAGTTCATCGTGGTGGTCAACGTCGACGGCAAGCGGGCCCGCCTTGAAGTCACCTCTGGCAGCGTGTTCAATCCCTTCCGCATGCGCGAGATCCAGCAGTTCCGCTGCCCGGGCGCGCTCTGACGCGGCGACGATGCCCGGCGCCACCGTCCCCGGCTGGTACGGCAAGCTGCCGACGCTGGGCGACTTTGCCTCGCGCCGGCTCGAGCCCGGCTGGATCGACGCCTGGGACGGCTGGCTCTCCGAAGGGCTGGCGGCGTTGCGCGAGGGTCTCGGTGACGCCTGGGTCGAGGGCTACCTCGCGAGCCCGCCGTGGCGCTTCGTCCTGCTGCCTGGCGCCCGCGCGGGCATCGATGGCGCCTGGGCCGGCGTGCT